>JALYJH010000161.1 GCA_030775415.1 Acidobacteriota bacterium
CGCCACCGCCGCCAGCAAGTTCAACACCCGCCCCCGCCGGAAGAAAAATCGCGCGATTAAATACAGCGTGAATCCCCCCGCCGCCCGCGCCACGGGAGGCGAGAACCCCGACACCAGCGCGTACAGCCAGGCCGCCGACGCCGTCAGCGCCAGCGCCGGAATCTCCCCCAGCGAACAAATCCGCAGGAAAAATAACAGCACCCCCGCCAGCACCGCCACATGCGCCCCCGAAATCACCAGCGCATGAAACGTCCCCGTGCGCCGGAAATTCTCCGTCCAAATTTTTTGTAATTGCGACGACTCCCCAATCAGCATCGCCTCCATCATTCCGGAAGTGTACGCGTCTTTATACAATCGCTCGATACGATCCAGCGCCGCCCCGCGCAGCGCAAAAATCATTGCCATCGGACGCAGCCCACAGCGCCCCGCCAACACCTTCGCCGCCGACCCCCGTGCCATGCTCGCCGTCCAATAGATCTTCTGCCGCGCCAGATACCCGGCATAATCGAACGATCCAGGATTGTTAAAATTACGCGGCGTCCGCACGCGCGCCTCGATTTCTACGCTCTCCCCGTATTCCAGGCGCTGCGGCGCCACGTCGTCGTCGAGCGGCAAACTCACCCGCACCCGTGCGTCCCGTTCCAGCTCCAGCGTGAATTGCTGGCGCCCCGGCGAAAGCACCGACGGTTCCACCACGCACCCCGCCAGCACGACTGTCTCGCGCGACCCTGCATCGATCGTCGGCCGCGCCCCAGGCCGATGCCAAGCTTCCGTGAACGCTCCCACAAATAGCAGGACCAGCAGCAAGCACCACCGCCGCAGTCGCCGCGACGCCACCAGCGCCAGCACCAGGAATACAGCCACCGGCCAGCCCGCCTCGAAACGCGAAAAGGAAAGGGCGCGCCCCAGCAGAATGCCGGACACCACGGCAGCCAACGGCGGAACCAGCGGATCGGACATGTCACTAACCAGTCCCCGCCCGCCGCAAAACTTCTCCCTAAAAAACAACTACCGCGCCGGATCGCCCCCAGAGGAGCAACCGCAGCGCGGCAAAATCTCTCGAAAATCGAGAAGGAAAAACTACTTGGTGGTATCGTCCTTCTTGTCTTCCTTCTTCTTGCCCTTCTTCTTGCCTTCCTTCTTGCTGGTATCCTCCGTCTTGTCCTGCGCGAAAGCGAAGCTGACGGCGCCCATGGCAAGCGTGAGGCCGAGCATAATGCTCATGATCTTCTTCATTGTCTAGATTTCTCCTAAGGATTATGTGGACGACTCGAAGCCGTCACGACAGCCTCTATAGTCCCAGCGCTACATGAAGTAAGCCTTAAGCCGAGGTTAAAATTGCTTCATGCCAGTCACCGCGGTCATGCAGTTAAAATCGCTTTAGCTTTCAAACAGATATTCCCGGGTTTGTTCCGCTTGACCGCCTTTTGGACATAACCTTGAAGCGCTATGAAACGCAAAGAACGAACCCACCACGACAAAGTCCCCACCGCCCCGGCCCGCGATCAAGTGGATAAAGTGGTTCGCAAAATATTAAAAGCCCTCCGCCAACGCAAGCCCGTGAAACTCCCCGGCGCGGGACGCCTGGTTTCGAACGCCAAATCCGCCAAAGAAAAATGAGGAGCGCAAGCCTCCTCACCGAAGTCTCGGCGTTCATCTACTGTTTGCCTACTTCACATTCAAAATCTGAAACAAATTACTGTAATCGTCCGTCCACGCCCGAAATCCCTTCTTCGGATTCAACTGGTAAGAGTAGGCGTCCTTAAAATAACTCCCGCTGTACATCGAGAGATCTGACGTCACCAGCACCCACGTCGACGACGAAAGATAGCTGGCGTCCTCGCCCTCGTCCTCCACCGCCCAAGCCTGCCGCCCCACCGCCTCCGCACCGCCTTCGCACACGGGCTTTAAATCCAGATAGCGATTCGAAATATGCAGCGCCAGCACCCCTTCCGGCTTCAGATGTTTGAAGTAAAGTTGAATCGCCTCCCGCGTCAGCAAGTGCACCGGAATGGCATCGCTCGAAAACGCGTCCACCGCCAAAATGTCGTAATTCTGCGGACCCTCGTTCGCCAGTTGCCGTTCCAGCGTCAACCGCGCGTCGCCCATCAAAATGGCCTTATCCGCGGGCGAGTGCGGATAGAACGTAAACAATGTCTGCGCGATCCGCTCCACCAGCGGATTAATTTCGTAAATACGAAAGGTATCTCCCTTGCGCCCGTAGTTCGACAACACGCCTGATCCCAGCCCGATGATTCCCGCCCGCACCGGCCCCCGCGCCTGCAGCGCCGTCATCGCCCGCCCCACGCCGGACTTCTTCGCGTAATACGAAGTCGTCACATAGCGCAGCACCGGATCCAGCAACTGCGATCCATGATTAATCGTCCCGTGCAGCAGCGTCCGCTCCGCGTAATCCTCCGTCGGCAAATCGTCGCGCACCTCCAGCGGTCCATAAAAATTGCGCGCCTGCAAGACCAGGTTCTTCGCAAGTTTCCTTTCCTGCGCGACGAAATACCACGACAGCACCACAATCCCCGCAATCACCAGCGCCCGCCCCGCGCACCCCGCCCAATGCCCCGGCAGCCAAGTCCACCCAGCGAGCAGGATCAGGAAAGCACCGGTCCACAGCGCGATGGCCCAATGGTTCGCAGCCAGAAACGCCCGGTAATGCTTGAACAAGTACCAGCCAAACCCTGCCAGAAAAACCACCATCGCCGCCGGCACCATCCAGTGCAGCCTCGCCATCAGCCGCCACACCGCGAACAGCGCCAGGACTCCGCAAGCAATCATCGCCAGCGGCAGCTCCCAGTAAACATGAAACACGCGCGGCGCAATCAGCGCGACAAAAATCCCGCCCAAGGCCCCGCCCAGTGACACCATCAAATAGAACAGCGTCAAATGCCGTGGCGCCGGACGCCGTCGCGCCAGCTCGCCATGACAGAACATGCAGCAGATAAACAGCCCGGCCGCATACCCCGGAATCGCATATTTAATGTTGAAATTCCCATCGTCGGCGTAAATCATGTACGCCATCGCCGCCAGCGCCGGCGCCAAGAGCGGAATAAACAGCCAGCGTTGATAAATCCGGTCGCTCTCAAACGCGAAAATGAAAGTCAACAAATACAGCGCCAGCGGCAGCACCCACAGCAGCGGAATCGGAGCCACATTCTGGCTCATATGATTCGTTACCGACACCAGCAGCACCGATGCGCAGGTCGCTAAAAATACCCAAAACAAAAGCTGCCAGAGTCCCGGCCGCTCTCCCCGCTCCGCCTCCGCCGCCCCCTGTTCCCGAAGCTCCACGCGGGCGCCCCGGCTCACCCAGGCCGTGAACGCGCACAGCAGCGCGAACACCACATACCCGCCGCTCCATGAATAAGCTTGCTGCCGCGTGGCCAGCTGCGGCTCCACTAAAAAAGGAAAACTCACCAGCGCCAGCATCGATCCGAAATTCGACAGCGCAAACAACCGGTACGGCACTCCCGACCCCGTCCTGCGCACAAACCACGCCTGCAATAGCGGACTCGTCGATGACAACAAGAAGTAAGGCAGCCCGATCGTAGCCGTCAGCAACAGCAAAATCCGCGCCGTCGGATCTCCCACCTGCGTCGGACGCCACGCCGGCGAGGGCAATATCGGCAGCAGCGCGCAGCTCCCCAGCAGCAGCGCTACGTGCACGATCATCTGCACCCGCGGTTTCAAAAAACGGATCGAAACGTGCGCGTAAGCATATCCCGCCAGCAACAGCAGTTGAAAAAACAACATGCTGGCGCTCCACACCGCGGCCGATCCGCCAAACCACGGCAAAATCGCTTTGGCGATCAGTGGCTGCACCTGAAACAGCAGGAACGCGCTCAGAAAAATGGTGACTGCGTAAAGGGTCATCTATTTAATGATGGTAATGATGTTACTGAAATCGTCCGTCCAGCCCTGAAATCCCGCCTTTGGTAAAAGCGGTTTGATGATACTGCTGCTGTCGCCGTCAAAAAACGTGGAGTTGAAAAACTTCTCATCCGCCGAAAGAATCGCCCAAGTGGTCCCCGTGTAATAAGGTTGATCCACGCCGTCATCGTCGATCACCCGCCCGTGCCAGCCCATATCGCTCATCCCCTGAGCCACCACGGGTTTTAAATCCAGATAGCGATTCGAAATGTGCACTGCTAAAACTCCATCGGGCTTCAAATGCCGCGAATATAACTGAAACGCCTCACGCGTGAGCAGATGCATGGGCACCGCATCGCTCGAAAACGCATCCATCGCCAGAAAATCCAGGTTCTCTCCGGGGATCTGTTCCAGCACCAGGCGCGCATCGCCCATCAAAATCTCCAACTGCGCCGGACACCCCTTCAGGAAGCCAAATTGGTGCCACGCCACATCCGGCACCAGCGAATTGATTTCGTAATAGTGCAGCGTGTCGCCCGCATTCGCGAGCGTCGCCGTCACGCCCGCGCCCAGCCCCAGCACTCCCAGCCGCAGCGCCCCGCGCTCTTTCCGCAGCCCCCGAATCGCCCGATTGATGCCCGACGTGTACCCGAAATAAGAAGTAGTAATGCGCCCCTTGGTGTCTTCCTTCAACTGTGTCCCGTGGTCGATAGTCCCATGCACCAACACCCGCTCCGCCGGAACACCGTTTTGATCCGCCGCGTCATCGCGCACATGCATCACGCCATAAAAATTCCGCACCGAGCGTACATAGAGCCGGTCTTTCTTAACCGCCGTGTATCCTAAATATCCCGCGAATCCCACCGTAGCCAGCGCCAGGCCTGCCCGCATCCACAAGGCCCGCGGCCACAACACCCAAGTAACTAGCGCCGCGGACGCAACCATCGCCACCGGCAGTTCCAGATAATCGCGGAACAATCGCGGCGACAAGAACGCCACAAACAATCCGCCCACCGCCCCGCCAATCGAAACCATTAAATAAAACTGCGTCAGATACCGCGGATGCGGCCGCCTCCGCGACAGCTCCCCATGACACACCATGCAGCACACAAATAGCGCCCCGCACAGCGCCTCAATCAAGCGCTTGATCGGCACATTGCCTTCGTAAAGCGTGATCCCCCAAGTGAAAACCCCCAGCGCCACTGGCAGCATCGGCAGGAACAACCAGCGTGGATACAGCCGGTCACTTTCAAAACACAAAATAAAGCTGAGCAGGTACAAACTCAACGGCACTACCCACAACAGCGGAATCGGCGCAACATTCTGCGTCAGATGACTGGTCACCGCCAGCAACAAAATAGGAGCGCAAGCCGCCAGCCCAATCCACAAAAACTTGTCCGCAAGCGTAGGCGTAGCCGCCTCCCCGGCCTCCACCCGCGCCAAATCCACGCCGTCTTTACTTCGCCAGGCCGCCAACACGCACACCGCCGCAAACACCACAAAACCCCACGACCACGCCACTGCCTGCCGATGCAGTGCCATCCTCGGCTCCACTATCGCCGGATAACTCAGCAACGCCAGCAGCGAACCAAAATTCGACAGCGCAAACAACCGGTAAGGCACCGCCCCCTGCCGCGCCCGCACATACCAGGCCTGTAGCAGCGGACTCGTAGCCGACAGCAGCGTATAAGGCAGCCCCACCGTAGCCGCCAATAATAAGAGGATGCGCGCCGTGGGATCGCCTCCCCCCGTAGCTTTAAAAACCGGCGAAGGAATGATCGGCAGCGTTGCCAGGCTCACTGCCAGCAGCCCGCCATGCACCCAAAACTGCTGCCGCGGCTTCAAATAGCGCACCGCCAGGTAAGCGTAAAAATATCCCGCCAGCAGCACTAATTGAAAAAACAATAGCGCCGCGCTCCACACCGCCGCCGACCCGCCGAACCACGGCAGAATGAACTTGGCGATCAGCGGTTGCACCTGGAAAAGCAGGAACGCGCTTAAAAAAATAGTGACAGCGTAAACCCACATGGAACCGCTTAGGATAGCGTAGATTCAGCCGCGCGCGAATGAACAGACGTTAAGGAGCGCCCGCACTCACAACTTCTCTTTAAACATGCGATTGACCACCGCCGGATCCGCCTGCCCGCGGCTCGCTTTCATGACCTGCCCCACCAGAAATCCCAGGACTTGCTGCTTCCCGCTCTTATATTGCTCCACTTGTTTCGGATTCGCCGCAATCACCTCATTGATGATCTTGCCGAGCGCCCCCTCGTCGCTAATCGACTCCACTCCCTCGCGCTTCACAATCGCTTCCGGAGCCTCATCCTCCACCGCCATCTTCGGGAAAATGTCTTTTGCGATCTTGCCGTTGATCTTCCCCTGCGCGATCAGCGCCACCAATTGCCCCAGATGCTCAGCCGAAACCGGCGAGTTCTCGATCTCGCGATTCTCCTGCTTGAGAAGCGCTGACAGATCCCCCATCACCCAATTCGCCGCCGCCCGCGCATCCCCGCCCGCCGCCGCCACTTTTTCAAAGTATTCACTCATCGCGCGACTGGCCGTCAGCACCTC
>JALYJH010000162.1 GCA_030775415.1 Acidobacteriota bacterium
GCCATTTTTTTCGCGGCGTACGATCACTTCCTGCTCACGCAGCTTGGGCGGGCCGTCGCCGCTGCGGGCCACGCCATAAATGGAAGGGGCGAAGGTGTTGCGCTCCGTGACAACGCTGCCATCCGGGGATTTATAAGTGCTTTCCACCTGCTGGCGGATCAGCTTCATTGCCCCGGTATAGTCGAGTTCGTAGTTGGCGGCGTTGGAGGCTACCTTATCGCCCGTCTTAGTCTGTTCGCGGGTTTCGCGGGCGGTTTCGGAGAGTTGGCCGTTCGGATCTGGCCGCCGGATCACTTCGGTTTCCTGCACGGACCCGGCATCTTTGTTGGTAACTGTAACAATGTTCCGCTTTTCGGCAACCTGGAAGGTTCCACCCAGGCCGGGCCGCGAGATGGCTACATCTGTCGTCGTGGTGGACCCTTGGGTTTGCGATTCGATGGCGCGGCGTTCGGCTTCCTGCAAGCCTCCGTTGAGGTCGCTGCGGTAGATGGTCGCCTTGGTCACGGAACCAGTGGGAGTTTTTTGCTCCACGCTGACGGTGCGCTCGGTGGAGGTGAGCCGACCGGTGGGGTCATATTTCCGCACGACAATTTCCGTGGTCTTTCCGTCGGGGCCTTCGCTGAGAACGTGTGTATCTGTTCTCTGTAGCGGCACCTGGCGGCCGTTGATGGATTGAGTGAGCTCGGTGCGATCTCCGTCGTTGGCAACATAGGCAGCGGATTCGACGCTGCGGCCATTGAGGTCGGGAGTCAGCAGCACGCTGGCGGATTGGGCGGCCGCATGGGGGGCAAAAGGGCAGGCGCAGACAATTAAATAGAAACAGTACTTCACGATTCCAGGCTAGGCCGAATCCCGCGCCGGTTCAATACGCGGAACACCTTAGAATGCCGCTCACGTTACAATGACTGCAGGTGAAGACGTTTTATATCGAGACTTTCGGCTGCCAGATGAATGCGCATGACTCGGAAAAAGTCGTTGGCACGCTGCTTAGCCAGGGTTACCAGCAGGTGCCGACTCCGGACGACGCGGAGCTGGTGTTTTATAACACTTGCAGCATTCGCGACAAGGCCGAGCAGAAAGTATTTCACAGGCTCGACCAATTCAAGCGCGACGGCAAGGGAAAAACCTTCGCGGTGCTGGGGTGTGTCGCGCAGCAGGAAGGCGAAAAGATTTTCGAGAAGGCTCCGCACGTAAGCATGGTGTGCGGTTCGGCGAGCTATAACAAACTGCCGCAGATGCTGGTGCAACTGGAGGCCGGAAACCGGCGGGTGACGGGGCTGAGTCTCGACACGGAGGAAACTTTCGACACTCCGATGACGCGGCGTGACAATCCGCAGCGGGCTTACATCACGATTATTGAAGGCTGCGATAAGAAATGCTCCTATTGCGTGGTGCCGTTCACGCGAGGGCCGGAGCGCAGCCGTACGAGTGCTTCGGTAATAGCCGAGGCGAGACAATTGTCGGTGATGGGCTATAGCGAGATCCAGTTGCTGGGGCAGAATGTGAACAGTTATCGCGACCCGTCGCCGGCGGGTTGGGATTTCGCTAAGCTGCTGGACGAGGTCGGGCACGTCGAGGGCATCCGGAGGGTGCGGTTTACGACATCTCATCCGCGGGACTTTGTCAAACCGATTGTGGATGCGATTGAATCGAATGTGTCGTTGTGCAACCATGTGCATCTTCCCGTTCAATCCGGATCGACAAAGATGTTAGACGCGATGCGTCGTCTGTATACGCGGGACGAATACATGCAACGGATTGGCTGGATAAAAAATGCGCGGCGGCCGATTGCCATTACCAGCGATATCATTGTGGGATTCCCGGGCGAGACGGAAGAAGATCTGGAGGCGACTCTGGAGCTGCTGACGGAAGTGGAGTACGATGCGATCTTCAGTTTCAAGTATTCGCGGCGCCCGAATACTTCGGCGCTGGCGTTGGGAGATCACATTGCGGAAGACGAGAAGACGCGGCGGTTGGGGATCGTGCAGGAACATCAGCGGCAGATTCAGATCCGGCGCAATGCCGCGTATGTGGGCACGGTGGAAGAGTGTTTGGTCGAAGGTTTCAATAAAGCGACGGGACAGTGGATCGGACGGACTTCACAACACAAGACTCTGAATTTTCTGCATCCAACCGCCGATGACAAGCTGGTGGGCAAATACGTGGATGTGCGGGTGACCCGGTCAGGGGCTAACTCGCTGGTTGGCGAGTTCGTCAGTTAGGGAGGCGCTATGGAAGTTGAGATGAAGATCAGGGGATTGATGGTGGACCCGGTTACGAACATGCCTATCGTGGTTTTGAAGGACGTGAATGGCATGGCAATCCTTCCCATTTGGGTGGGTGTTTACGAGGCTAACGCCATCGCGCTGGAGATCGAAAAAGTGGCGACGCCCCGGCCCATGACTCACGATCTGATTCGCAACCTGCTGTTCGGCCTGGAGGCGGGTGTGAAGAAAGTGGTGGTGAGCGATTTAAAGGAAGACACTTTTTACGCCGTGATCTGGCTGGAGCGCAATGGGGAGATGATCTCGATCGATTCGCGCCCAAGTGACGCGCTGGCGATTGCGCTGCGGCTGGATTGCCCGATTTACGTGGAAGAGACAGTGCTGAGCACGTCGAAGACAGTGGCGGCAGTGGCGGAAGTGGGCAGCAATGAAGAGCTGCGGCGGTGGCTGGAAAATCTGAACGATGAAGATATGGGGCGCTATAAAATGTAACGCGCTCGAGAGGGGTTGCCTCTCGAGCGCGTTGTGACTTTGAGGGAGCTACTGCTTTTTAGTAGCTGGAGCGGCTTTCTTACCGGCGCCGGGTGCGCGCGCACCGGCGGGTCCTTTACCGGTCCAGCCCTCGATGTCGGCTCTCGAAACTTCGAAGGTCACCATGAAGGGGGACTTCGAGAATTCCTTGGCAACTCCTGAAAAGGAGATCTCGCCGCCCGGTTCCATTTTGCCCGGCAGCGGTTCTTCCAGCTTCAGGGTGGCGTCGGGCATGTCGCCGCCGATCGCGAGAGTTAATTCCTTCGGTCGGATTTCCGGAGTGGCCGAGACCAGCTTGCCCTTAAACTTCGTCACTTCGGGGCGTCCGCTAGGTAGGGCGGCATCTTTCATGGCATCCCAGTACATGGCGGAGCCATCACCGGTCAGACCCTCTTTGATCTCGTTCCAAAAGGCCAGCATGGGATTTTCTTTCGCGGCTTGCTGGCGCTTTTCTTCTTCGGCTTTGGCGATATCCACCGTGCTCAGGATTTTAAAATCGGCGGGCGGCATGGCGGAGGCCTTGGCTACGGTCTTCACTTGGTCTAAACCCATTGGGGAACCGTGATAGGTAGCGTAGGCTTTGCTTAGGAAACCGTCGATGGACTTGCGGGTGTTGGCATCCAGAGCGCCAGGGCCATCATAACTAGCGGCGCGGGCATATTCAAACAACGCCAGCGGCATTTTTTCAGGATGGTCTTTCTGCTGCGCCAGTAATACACCGGCTAACATATAGGACGCCTGGGCATTGGTGGGATCGGCCTGGAGAGTCTTCGTCAATTCCGCTTCGGATTTGGCGGGATCTTTTTCCGCGGTGGCGATGTAGCCTAATGTGAACTGGGCGAAGTTGACCATAGTGGGCTTGGTTTTAGCCCATGCATCGTCGGCGACTCCCTGCGGTTTCTTGTCAGCGCCATAGATGGCATCGGGATTGGCGAGAAGAGCACGGGCGACTTTCTCAGCGGTGTCCAAGTCGGCTTTATTCTGCGCGGAGAGCGGGGCGTTGGGCTGCTGGGGCATTAAGGCGCGAACGAATCCCAGAATTTCTTGAATGGAGGCAGCGTCGTTGGGATCGGTCTTTAAAATTTCAGTGGCGGTATCGAAGGCAGCGCGATGATTGTTCATCTGCTGGTAGGTGATCAAGTAAATCTTCAGGCGCTGGTCAGCATACTCGCTGGTGGGGTACGCGTTTTTCCATTTTTCCAAATTCTGCAGGCGCGCCTCCGGTTTTGCGTCCGGTTTAATGATTTCGCTGTAAAGATCGTACTCGGCGCGATCCTTCCAGTTCTTCTCCGTTTTGGCCGGCGCCTGAGCCTGAAGACCAACCGCTAAAGTGGCAACTGCGACTAAGAAAATGATTGTTTTTTTCATTGTTACTGCGCTCCGCCCGCGATCCTGTAGGTGAAACCACCCTTTCATTTCTTGGATTCGCACTCTGCGAAGTATAACCGAACCTGCGCTCGGCCCGCAAGCACCCCGGTGGTTATCAGGTTCGGAACTCCAGTGGAATCGCACACTTCCCAGCCTACACCCAAAACAGACTGGATTTGTCTCACTGCATTAGACGCTGGTACTGGCATTACAGTTTCGACACGGCTTTCCTTGGGCTGGCCGGGACGGCTATGCTGTCCCTTACATGACCGCTCCCGCGCGATGGATCGATCTGGCCGTGATTGTCGCTTACTTGGCCGGTATCACTTGGTTCGGAGCACATTTTCGTTCATCACAGCACACCTTGCGCGACTATTTTCTGGGAGGTAAAACAACGCCATGGTGGGCTATCGCTCTGTCGATTGTGTCGGCTGAGACTAGTACTTTGACGGTGATTGGTACGCCGCCGTTAGCGTTCGGTGGAAACTTTGCATTTCTGCAATTGGTGTTGGGATATCTGCTGGCCCGCCTGGTGATCGCTACATTCTTTCTCCCGGCGTACTTCCGCGGCGAAATGTTCACGGCTTATGAGTTAATGCGGCGGCGCTTCGGCGAACGGATCCGGCGGCTGACCGCAGCAGCTTTTTTAGTGCTGCGCGCGCTGGCCGAGGGCGTGCGGGTGTTTGCGGTTTCCATTGTCATCTCAGTGATTTTGGGCTCCGGCGAGACCGTGTCGATTACGGCGATCTTGTGCTTGACCTTGTTCTACACGTACGAGGGTGGGTTGACAGCGGTGATCTGGACGGACGTGGTGCAGATGGCGTTGTACGTCGTCGGGGCGGTGGCCAGCCTGGTGCTGTTGCTCCACCAGATTCCTGGGGGATGGGCGCATGTGGCAGCGGTGGCCGGGCCCTTGGGAAAGTTGCAGGTTTTCGATTTTCGGTTGGCGGCTCCGGCGGTGTTTTTTACGCGGACCTACAGCTTTTGGGCGGGGGTGCTGGGCGGGTGCTTTCTGACAACGGCGAGCCATGGGACCGACCAGTTGATGGTACAGCGTCTGTTGGCCGCTCGCAATTTGGGGCAGAGCCGGACCGCGCTGCTGGCGAGCTGGGTGGTGATCTTTGTGCAATTCATTTTATTCCTGGCGATCGGCACGTGCTTGTTTGTTTTATATCGGGAGCAAGGGGCGGCGGCTCCCGCGGTCCTCGACCGTCTGTATCCGTTGTACATCTGGGAACAGCTACCGGCCGGCATGGCGGGGCTAGTAATGGCGGCGATTCTGGCGGCGGCGATGTCGAATTTAAGCGCGGCGTTGAATTCGCTGGCGTCGACTACGATTCTGGATCTGTGGAAGCCGCTCCTGGGCGGCGCCGCCGATGACGCGACCTGGTTGCGGCGGTCACGTTATATGACGTTGCTTTGGGGGGTGGTGCTGATGGGAGTAGCGTTGATTGCGCGGCGCTGGGGAAGCGTGTTGCAGGCAGGGCTGTCGATCGCGTCGATTGTATACGGGGCTTTACTGGGGGTGTTTCTGCTGGGTTTATTCACACGGCGGGTGGGTGAGGCGGCGGCGATGTGCGGAATGTCGGTGGGGCTGGTGCTGCCCTTATATGTGCGCTTCGCTACGGCGGTGGCTTTCACGTGGTATGTGGCAATCGGAGCGAGTGCTACGTTTATCACTGCCGTTCTGGTTTCGTGGTGCACAAAGGAGCATAACCGTGGAGCATGAGCCGCGGCGCACGTTAGGATTGGCCGCGGCGGTGTCGATGGTGATCGGCACAGTGATCGGCAGCGGCATTTTCCTGGTGACGTCGCAGATGATGCGCGCCGTGGGCTCGCCAATGAGGGTCTTGGCGGTGTGGGTTTTCGGGGGCGTGCTCACATTGTTTGGGGCGCTGAGTTACGCGGAATTGTCGGCCGCGATGCCGCAATCAGGCGCCGACTACGTGTATTTGAAGGCAGCCTACGGGCCGTTGTGGGGATTTATTTACGGCTGGACGGTGACGTGGGTGGCGAAACCCGGGACGATTGCGGCGCTGGCCAGTGCCACTTACCGCTATCTGGCGGAGTTTTTTCCGAAATTAAACGAGGTCGTATTTTCAATTGCGCTGCCGATAGGTCCTGGCGGAGCGCCGCTGGATATTCATTGGGGTCAAATCCTGGGAGCAGGGCTGATTGTTCTGTTCACCCTGGTAAACATTCTGGGGACGCAGCTGGGCGGCGGGTTGCAGGTGTTGGGGTCCGGGCTGAAAGTGGCGTTAATTGCCGGGATCGTGCTGGGTGGCCTGACTTTGGGCCATGGGCGGGTGGCGAATTTT
>JALYJH010000163.1 GCA_030775415.1 Acidobacteriota bacterium
TCGGTTTATTCGGTGCGCCCCAAGCCTCGTGCGCCGGTGTCCGCTCCCGTTACCTGGGAAGAAGTGGAGCGGGGCATCGAGATCGAGGATTTCCGCATCGACAATATGGTGCAGCGCCTCGCGAAAGTGGGTGACCTCTACCGGCCGTTGCTGCTTCAGAAAAATCGCTTCAACCTTGCGGAAGCGGCATGACTTTACCGCTTCAACCGCCGTTCCTGCCCATGGAGGCCAAGAGTGTGAGTGCGATCCCTACGGGCGCCGATTGGCAATATGAACCTAAATGGGACGGATTCCGTTGCCTTGCCTTTCGCGACCGGCGGTCCGTGGAATTGCAGTCAAAGGCCGGACAAACGCTCACCAGATACTTCCCGGAACTGGTGGCGGCGCTGCTTGAGCTCAAGCCCGAAAAATTTGTTCTTGACGGCGAAATGATTGTGCTTGTTGATGAAAAACTTTCCTTCGACGACCTTCTCCAGCGAATTCACCCCGCGGCCAGCAGAGTGGCCAAGCTCTCGCAACAACATCCCGTGCAGTTTGTGCTTTTCGATCTGCTGGTGGACGATCATGGCCGGTCATTGGTTGATGAGCCATTTGCGAAGCGGCGGGCCGCGCTCGAATCTTTCAACGCGAAATATATGAACGGCAATAAAACTTTTGTTCTTTCGCCAGCTACCCAAGAAATTCCTGTCGCCTGCGGCTGGCTGAAGAGCATGCGAGGCCAGTTGGACGGAGTCGTCGCGAAGCGGCTTGACCTGCCTTATCTAACGGGCGAACGCGCCATGCAGAAGATCAAAACCCTGCGCACCGCCGATTGCGTAGTCGGCGGATTCCGCTATCTAGCGAGCCAGAAAGTGGTCGGTTCTTTGCTATTGGGCTTGTACGACGATGCGGGGCTCCTGCAGCACGTCGGGTTTACTTCTTCGATCGAAGCGGCCACCCGCGCCGCGCTCACACGTAAATTGAAAGCCCTGATCGAGCCGCCCGGTTTCACGGGCCGGGCGCCGGGCGGCCCGAGCCGATGGAGCTCAGCGAAATCCTCCGAATGGGAACCGCTTCGGCCGGAGTTGGTGGTGGAAGTCCGCTATGATCATTTCACCGGCCATCGCTTCCGGCACGGGACCAAATTCATGCGCTGGCGCCCCGACAAAGCACCGCGGCAATGTTTGATGGAACAAGTAGAACGCGAAACCAAATCCCCCTTAAGCCTGCTGCGCGAAACCGCCTGAGGGTAGGGGAAACATAAAATTCTGTCCCGCGACTATCCATTGGTGTTTTTGCTATCGCCGGCGCGCATTGGCGGACCGCGTTCGAACGTCCTGCTGCGTCCAGAGGCCGGCTTCGATCTGGCGGTGCGGCTGCGTGAGCGGAAATCAACGATCGGCGAGGCCTACGGGTTTATCAGCGGACTCTACTTCCGCGGCAAATTGGCATATGCGGAAACGTTCGCGGGTCCACCCACCGGCATCCCCGCTACGCTCGTGATGGTGCCGGGCCTCGGGTTGCTCCCTCCGGACACGCTGATCGACACGGAACAGTTGCGCGGCATTGGCGATATCGAGGTGGCAGAGAATAACCAGGCGTTCAGAACCCCGCTGCTGAGGGACGCAGTCTCACTCGATCAGAGCGCCGGGCCGAGCTGCCACTACCTCCTGCTTGGCAGCATCGCCACGGGCAAATATGCGGAGCCGTTACTCAGTGTTTTTGGGGATCGACTTCTTTTCCCATCGGAATTTGTCGGGCGCGGTGACATGAGCCGCGGAGGATTGATGTTGCGTCGCGCTCAAAGTGGGGAAGAGCTGTCATATATCGGCTTGAGTGGCGCGATTCGTCGCGGACGCCGTCCGGCCAAATTGGAGCCTTTGCGAAAGCCTAAGCTCTAAAAGTTCGGCGGGGACGCTTACAAAGTCACCCCGGCGGCTATTTGTAAAACGACCTTTACCGTCCAATACTCAGAGAGTATAATGAAACCCGGCTAGGCGAACTTTGCCGAACAGGAAAAAAGAATGACATCTTTCCGTAAGCTCAGTTGCATCGCTATTCTCTTGTCCGCCTGCGGGCTTGCGCAGCCACCGGCCGCGAAGCCTGATTCGCCCGAGTTGAAGGCGCTGATCGAAAAAGCCAAGAAGACCGCAGGCACGATGTGGGCCGGAGAAGAGCATTTTTTATGCGAAGAGCCGAGCGCCAATAGCCCCAACGATCCCGTGATCCCGCCTACCAAAATCTTCGACAACGTTTACGCGATTGGCAACTCCGGCACAACTGTATATGTGATTCAGACTTCGGACGGTCTCCTCATGATCGATTCCTTGGGCCCCAATCAGGTGGACTCGCAGCTTCTTCCCGGATTCCGAAAGCTTGGTCTCGACCCCGCGAAGGTAAAGATCATTCTCATAGGCCACGGCCATGCGGATCACTTTGGCGGGGCGCCGTACTTCCAGGATCATTACGGATCGAAGGTGTATATCTCGGCCCCTGACTGGAATCTTATGGAGAATCCACCGCCGGGACGGGGCGGCGATAAGAAGGGTCCGCCTCCAGTCCTGCCGAAACACGATCAAGTGGTCAGCGAAGGCCAGCCGGTGGAGTTGGGAGATTTGAAGGTGATGCCGGTAGCAATCCCCGGACACACTCCGGGATCGATGGGCTACATCTTTCCCGTGAAAGACAATGGCAAGCCTCACATGGCCGCAATATACGCGGGAACGATTTTGCTTCCCGGCATCATCTCCGATGAAGGCCTACAGACTTACGCGAAATCGGTCGCGCATTTCAAGGACGAAACCAAGAAGGCTAAAGTGGATGTGGAGCTCCAGAATCATCCATTGATGGATCCCATACAGGTCAAGTTAGACAAACTGGCGCAGCGCAAAAAGGGTGAACCGAATCCCTTCGTTGTCGGCCAGGCGAACTACCAGAAGTTCCTGGACGTAATGGCTGAGTGCACCCAGGTAAATATCGCGCGTAGGAAGGAATAAGCATGAAGAAGCTTCTTTTGCTGGGGATTATGATAGCCGGCGCCGTGCTGGTTTACCGCATGGCCAAGCCCGACCCGCCCAGGGCCATGCATTCGATTTTGCCGACCGAAGCGGCGGCTAAAGGACTGTTGAATTCCACGCATCATCACCGTGAGTGGGTGAGCGTGGCGAATGTGCGGGCCTTTATCGTTTACCCTCAGCGTTCCGACAAGGCTCCCGTGGTGCTTCTTTCGGCCGGGAAGCAGGGGGCGAGCGACTGGATTCGCGCGGTGGCCGATCAGGCGTCGGCGGAAGGATTTATCGCCGTGGTTCCGGATGTTCTCTCCGGTCTCGGCCCTCATGGCGGCGACAGCAACAACTTTGCGAATCAGGCTGCTATTGCTGCGGCGCTGGATCGTATGGGACCTGAGCAGATCCTTCGCCGTATGAATGCGGTTCGCGACTATGCCACCACGCTCCCCGCTGCGAATGGCAAGAGCGCCAGTATCGAATTCTCCGCCGCCGGCGTGCAGGCCAGCGCAGCGGGCCGTTTGGCCAGTTTCCATGCCTCAGACACGGCTTGGCCGCAGGCCGTATCGTTCCTGGTCAAGCAAACCGGCGACAAGCCTTTGCTCGGTGACAATCCGAATGTGCCGGAAGACCACTCCATGCACATCGGCATGATCATGGGCCAGACCGTGAACGACAAGAAAGACGGAGCCCCCAGTGGTTATCCGACCGGAAAATTGCCCGATCTTCCGGCGGGCCTCTTTAACGCCGAATCCGTCCTGAAAAATTCGAAGCTGCATAGAGAGTTCATCGACATTCCTTTCGGAAATGGCAAGCTGCACACCTGGGTGGAATACCCCGAAGGCGGAGGCAAAGCGCCGATCGTAATCGTGATGCAACACGGTCCCGGTCTGGATGAATGGCAGCGTGCGCTGGCCGATCAGCTCGCGCTGCAAGGATTCATCGCCATAGCGCCCGATCTCCACTCCGGGTTGGGCCCGAACGGCGGCAATTACGATTCCTTCCAGGGTGCCGACGAGGTTATGCGCGCCACCGCCAGGCTCACTGCCGACTATATGTTTAATCGCTACAAGGCGGCGCGCGATTGGGGCATGAAGCTGCCGCGTGCCAACGGCAAGAGCGCTAGCATCGGATTCTGTCTGGGCGGCAGCAATAGCTTGCGCTTCGCTTCAGAGATCCAGGATTTAAACGCGGCTGTAGTGTTCTACGGCACGCCCCCGAATCAAGAGATGCTCGCGAAAATCAAGGCGCCTGTTCTCGCGTTCTATGGCGACGACGACGCGCGTGTGACAGCGACAATGGCGCCCACCGAAGCCGCTATGAGGGCCGCTGGCAAATCGTTCGAAGCGCACTCCTACCCGCACGCCACCCACGGGTTTGTGGAATTTCAGAATCTCGGCGGCAATCCCGCGGCCACGGCAGACTCGTGGCCCCGAACCATCGCCTTCTTGAAAGAGCAAACAAAGTAGCTGCATTAGGCCCGGAGTAACGTCCACCATTTGGGGGGCCGCCGCCCTGCGATTCATTTTGCTTTGAAGATCACTTTTTATCGGCTCTCGCCTCGCATTCAACTTTGCTCTTTACACGGAGTCCATCGGCAGCGATGGCCTCAGCCCACTCAGTAATTAGAACGGAGAGTCGTGCCGGCTAACCTATCGCGGCTGCCGAAACTTCGCAGCATCCACGGCCGCGTTCGGCTGCACGTCGGTTAACGTGAAAATTGTCCGGCCGTCCAGCCAAGTAACCGTCCAGCGAAAAGGCATCTTCACGCCTGCAACTTCGCGATAGTCGGCGTAATCCACCTGCGTTGGACTCAATCCCACTGGCGAATCGGTGTAGCGCACCGACCGCATCAGCAGACCGCTTTCCGGATCGAAGTAAAGGTTGATTGGATAGCGCCCGTCGCTGGTCCCCTGGACCACCTGAACCTCGCGATCGTCAATAGTAGCCGGGCTCCCAGTCCTCCACTCCCGCAGCGCCTTCTTAATCTGCCCAGGGAAATTCAGGACTGCGTCCAGCCGCGCCCCCTCCAGATCGCCAGCCGAGAGCGCAGTCAGCGTCACTGGCCGATCCGTAGCCGGAGCCGCGATCCAGCCCGCGCTGCCGTCGAAAGTAGTGGTACTCAGCCCCTCGTCTGTATGCACTACCAGAGACCGCTGATTCGGCGCTTTAGCGAACACTTCAATCGGCACCTTCTGCGCGCTCGCGTAGCTTTGCTGCACGCCCTTAGCCACGAAACGGCTGAGCGCCGCCAGCCGCTGCTGTCCCCCCAGCGCCTGAATGTACTTATCCAGAATCTGCTCGGCCGGGAGCCCGTTGGGCGCACTCGCCAACAGCCGGTCCGGCTCCGGCGTTGGAGGAGTGCTGTACAGTTCCGTCAAGCTAGGCGTCACCTGCGGACGTTCACCGCCGCGATGGCAGGAATAGCAGGTCACCACCCGCCGTCCGCCAAAATAGTTCTTATTGATGGCCGTCATCATTGCAATCATCCCGCGCGTTCTGGTCTTGTTGGGATGGTCGTCGGCATAGCGAGCCCAGTCTCCGCCTGCTTCCTCCACATGGCAATAGTTGCAGCTCCTGCCGGTCGATGCCGAAAAGAAGCCCATGGTCGCCATGAACTCATTCACTGAGATGCCCTTGAGCATGCGGACGTCTTTAAGGACATCCTCTACCATCACCGGCTTTGGCGGCGCCTGTGCGCTCAATACGCACGCCGCCGCTACGCCGAGCCAACCAATCTTCATTCGCATATTACTTCTTGGCCGCGCCCCGCGATGCATGTTTCCTGTTGTATTCGGCGATCTCCGAAGGCGAACACATCATTTCCACAAGATCCGTATTCGGCGGCATTAGCTTCAGCTGCAGTTTATCCTGCGCCACCCAAGGCTTGGTGTAAAACTTAGGGTCGTCGATGATCGTGGTCAATTCCATTCGGTCGCGATCCAGTCTGTGGTACTGTTCTTCAACGCGCAAATCTTCGCTATGCGGCCGGCCCGCGTTATCTAGCCAGGTTCTCTCGTCGGTCCCATTCGTCTCGACGATAAAAGTGTAATCGTCCTTCCACCTGCCCACGGAATACCCGAACCATCTGGGATCCGGATCTTTCGAAAGCTTTCGCCCGTCCGTCCAGATCACCCGGTAAATCCTGCCGTAGGTGTACAACATAATCACCTGCGCTGGCGTTTGAATAAACTGGGTAGCCCGTAACTCGAACAAATTCTCGCGCGGGAACCCTTGTGGATCGCACGTGTGCGCCGGATCGTTCTCCTCCGCCGCCGCCACTTGAGTGGGCCCGTTCGACGACCGGTGCTTTTTAAACGCCTCCAGCCCCGCAGCGGTGTAAGGCAACTCGTGCTCTGGCTTGCCATCCGCTGGCATGTGCATCGCCCCGCTCGCCTGAATTCCATCCTGCGCCCTCGCCGGCTGCCAGATTCCAGAGATGTCG
>JALYJH010000164.1 GCA_030775415.1 Acidobacteriota bacterium
ACCTAAGATTGCGGATTATCCGTTTACAACATTGGTGCCTAATTTAGGTGTGGTGTCGACGGACGATCAGCGGACGTTTGTGGTGGCCGATATTCCGGGGTTGATCGAAGGGGCGCACGAGGGGCACGGGCTGGGGATTCAGTTTCTGCGGCACGTGGAGCGGACGCGGCTGCTGGCGCATCTGGTGGATGTCTCGGGCACGGGGCGCGATCCGGTGCATGACTTCGAAGTGATCCTGGGCGAACTGGCTAGCTTCTCGGACGAGTTGGCGGCCAAGCCGATGATCGTTGTCGCTACGAAGATGGACGCGGCGCAGGATCCGAAGCGGGTGGCGGCACTGCAACGGCTCGCAAAGAAACGCGGGATGCCGTTCTTCAAGATTTCTAGCGTTACGGGTGACGGGATTAAAGAGTTAAAGCGGGCTATGGCGGAGCGGGTTCTTGCGCCTAGCGATGCCGCAGCGCTCGAAGACGTCGCACATTAATTCCTTCTCACACAGCGCAACCGGCCGCTTCGGCGCCACCTCTAAATAGCAGGAGGCGTTTTATGAAACGCTGGATAGGTTTATCTTTGCTGTTGTTCACCGTGCTGTCGACGGGGTGCGTGAATCGTTATCGTTATCGGGATGACTACCGCTATCACCACTACGATCGCGATCACGGGCGCTACGATTACAACCGGCGTTAGTGCTGGCTCAGGCTCAACTCCAGGGCTGAGAGAATCTGTCTCTCAAGTGGGGTCGAGGGCTGCGACGTCACTTTGAATGAAATCTGATTTGCTGGGTCTATGGCCAGTTCGGTCAAGCGGGCTAGGGCTTCGGAAAGAAAAGCGGAAGGCCGCAGGCGTTTTTGTTTTATGGCATGAACAATGACGGTGCGGTAGTCGCTTGCGATTTCGGATTGTTTGATGCCGGGATCGAACTTCGGCCCCACGGTGAGTAGCGAGACGCTGTTGTTTTCCGTCGAACTTAGGGTGAGCACTTGGCCAAGAACTTCGGGCGGCCAGGAACTGTTCGCGGTGGGCAAAAAAAATCTCTGGAAATATGTGGTGACGATTCCCGGCAGCGCTTTTGACGTGATCCGATAGGGGCCCCGCGCTTGGCGCGGCGCGATGCCGTCGACGGAACGGGCGAACCAATCCACCTTCCGCCTTATCATGGTGTTCTGAAGCTGCTGAATGCGATCTTTGCTCAAGGCGTACGTCATGGCCTCAAAAGCACCAGCTTGGATGGTTTTATCCGGGCTGGCCTCAGCGCCGTACAATCCCAGCGGAGCTCTCGTGATTCGGACTGGTTCGCGGAAGGCTAGAGGCAATACCCAAGTCGATAGTTCTTGGCGCACGCCGGCTAGATTGGCGACTTGGTATTCGTAGTCGATCGCGCCGGTTTCATTTTTCTTGAAAGAGGCGGTTAATGAGGGGCAGACGCCGGTTGCCAGACTGGTTCGTTGGGCTATCGATCTGGTTGTTGAACCCTTGGTGGTCCTGAAGGCGACGATGAATTGGTTGGTTTGCTGGTCGAGAAAAACAAAACGGTCCTTGAGGGCAACCGGAAAGATTCCGTCTTTGGGGTAAACGGGTAGCGCAGGGAGTTCGATGGCGCGGCCGCTGTCGTTCGGTTGGTTGTCCGTTCCTGGGGCACAAAGAACGAATGCGAAAGCCAGGAGTAACGGAAACATGCGACTTTGATCAGCGCCAGGTTGTCCTGGGTGACGCCGAGCGAATTTGTGGCGCGGAGGTCAACAAAGTAGGAGCCGTTGGGGAGAGCGGTCGGATCCTGCGGCGATCATTGCCGCGCTCCCCCGGCCAACGCCAGTTTTACGAGTGTCCACGCGGCCCAAGGAACCGCCGCCGCCAGAGCCGCTCTTGAAAACTGGATCTTGACAGTGCTTTTAGCAAGACCCCAAGCGAATAGGACTATGAATCCCAATGTCAATAGGTCTAGCGACGAAGCTAAGCTATATAAGCGGCCGGTGTGTAAATTTCTGCCTAGAAAGATGCTTGCATCTGTCTTAATGCTGGCAACAGTTAGCTGTACGCCACTTAAGCGGTGGTAAATCACAACCGCTAGCCGCAGCACAAAGCCCACGAGCTGGTTCGCGTAAGCCGCGTAAGAACAAACGGCCAGAACGATGCCGTAATTCGTGCGTTCGTGGATCAAGCGAAGTACCCACGAGGCTACGCCTGCATAGACCAGCACACTCGCAATACTAGCTAGGGCCCCAAAGCTAATCGCGAACGCGAGCGTCGACCAAGGCTCGTCGAGATCGGCAGGAGGCTCGTGGCTTCGAATAGTCTTCTGCGATGCCCTATTCATGACCGCATCCGGCCCAATAGCATTTAGCATTAGAATGGCAGAAAGCAAAAATATAATTGCTGCCGCCCCCAGCGGAAGCACCCAATTGTTTCCCTTCAGCTCACCAAACACTCTCCCAGGCGCATATAGAAACTGGATTAGCCGCATTAGTTGCCGCTACGATTGTAACCGGCGTTAGTGCGTTTCGGGAGCGCCGTCGGGTGAGGCGGCTTTGGGCTTCTCCGTTTTTTCCTTGGCCGGGGGGATCACTTTCACGGGACTGATCATGACGTGGGCGTTGCGGCCTTCCAGGCGCGGCGTGCCTTCGACAGCGCCGTACTGGGTGAGATCGGCGGCAAAGCGGATGAGCAGTTTACGGCCGAGGTCGGTGTGGGCGATTTCGCGTCCGCGGAATTGCACGATGGCCTTGACGCGGTTGCCTTCCTGGAGGAAGCGGATGGCGTGGTTCTTTTTGAAATCGTAATCGTGGTCATCGGTGTTGGGGCGGAACTTGAGCTCCTTCACCTGGATGATGTGCTGTTTGCGTTTGGCTTCGTGCTGCTTCTTTTTGTTTTCGTACTGCCACTGGCCGTAGTCCATCGCTTTGGCGACGGGGGGCTCGGCGGTGGGGGCGATCAGGATGAGGTCGAGGCCTAATTCCTGGGCCCGGCGTACGGCAGCCAGCGTAGGCATCACTTCGACGGAGCCATCGGGGAAAACGGCGCGCACTTCACGCGCGCGAATGGCTTCGTTGACGTTTTCGCGGATCCTCGGCCGGCGGGGTGCAAATCCTCGTGGATTCATCGAGCGGTAAAACCACCAAGCGGCGAGAGCGTGTTCATATGACCAAATGGTAACAGATTCGGGAGGGCGGGCAGTTGTCTTAAGGCCCGGATCGCGTTTTCGCGGAGAAAGAATACGGTACCATTCCGTATATGAGCGATAAGCAGCATGCTGTTGAATTGCTCGATCGCCTGGGTCCGGGCCAGCTTGCCGCCGTGGTGCATCTGTTGGAGACCATGGTTTCGGCTGAGGAAGACACCGACACTCTCAGCGCTGCCGAAGCGAAGGCTATCGCCGAGGCCGATGAATGGAGCAAGCACAACGAAGCCATTCCCCATGAGCAGGTGCTTGCCGAGTTCGGCCTCACTATGGCCGATTGGGAAAAGATAAGCCGCGAGCGTTAATGGCGAAACGCATCGTTTGGACCGGCCAGGCCAAGGCCGACATCCGTGCAATTGAGCAGCCTATTGCCATTCAGATTCTCAAAACGCTAGGTCGCTACGTCATCACTGGCGAAGGCGCTACCAAGCAGCTTAAGGGTGTCATTCCGCCCTTGATCCGCTTACGCGCTCAAGACCATCGGGTCTTCTTCCGCGACCACGGCGATTATCTCAAGATCGAACGTGTTCTGGATAGAAAAGATGCCTAGAGGTGAGCTGTCCCAGATCGGCCAAGTGGGCTCCTTCGGGCTGTTCGCTATTTTCCTACGGTCGCCTCAACTTTTTGCGTAGTGGCTTCGGCGGCCTGGAGGTTGGACAGCGCTTCGTCCCAGTTATGCGCTTTTAAAGCGTTGAAGGCGTCGTCGTAAATGGGTTGGAGGCGGAGGACGGCGCCTTGCGTCTGGGCGTTGAGGGTCATGCCGCGCTGGACTAAGCTCAGGCGCAGTTTTTCAGCGTTGGTCCAGGCGGCGGCGGAGCGGGCTACATCGGTGTCATAGCGAACCGTGAGGTCAGCGGCCATTTCCTGCTCGGGGTCGGGAACCTTACCTAAGTTCGGGGAAGCCATGCGGAAGGGGGGATCGCCGGGCTTGGGAGGCGGGGGTTCTACGATAGGCAGTTGTTTTCCGGGATAGGCGCAGGGGAAAGAGTTGAAGGCTGTGACGAGGCGAGCGGCGTAGGCGCGCGCTTGCGGGTCTGTGGCGGTGGTGCCGACGGTGGCCAGATACGACGACATATTGCGGGCGACGGCCATGTTCGCGGCGTATTGGGCAGCGGCTAAGCCGTTGCAATAAGACGCGCCGAAGACCAGGTAGCGCTCCATGCGCTGGAGCTCGCGATAGTCGGCGTTAGCGGCGGGAGTCGCGAGCATGCCGGTGGCGCTGCGATACCAGCGCGGGCCGGGAATCTGGGCTTGGGCGCAGAGGGCGGCTACCAGTACGAATGCTGCCGGTCTCATGGCCCCTACTTTCTTACGATGTCGCCTACTACTGGCGGGGCGCCGCCGGTGTAATTACCGACGGAGATTTTATCGCGCACGACGGTGATGGTGAGCGTTCCCAAGGGGGTGGTCTGGACGTCGAGCACTTCGCCGGTGGAGGGGTCCTTAATTTCTTTGCCCTTGTGGTAGATGGTGAAGGTCTGTCCCACGCGGAGGCCCGCGGCGGTGCCGGCGTTGATGGTGATGCTCGCGCCGTTGACGTCGGCTACTTTCGCATCGAGGTCGTTATCGCGGCTTTCGGCGCCACCGGTGAGGTCAGCGGAGTTGATGTTCGCGGCCAGTTTGTTGACGGCGTCCATGGTGGCTTCACCGATGATGGTTTCACCGAAATTGGCGCTGGTCATATTGAAACCGCCACCGACGCCGACGCCGCCGGCGAAGAGGGCGGCTCCGAAACTCTTGCTGGTGCGCTTGGATTCGCCGCGGGCTTCGCCCGAACCGACAATCTCGCTAGTCTCTTCGTCGATGATGCGGTAGTCGAGGACGACTACAGCTTTGAACTCGCCTTTGGAGCCGCCGATGGCGCCACCGCCGGCTCCGAAGACTCCGGCGCCCACGCCCGCGCTGGTTTTGCGGTCATCGCGGCCGAAGACAACGATGTCGCCCGCGAGCGTGAGATCGGCTCCGCGGATTTGGCCGACGCGCGCGCCGCTGCCTTGTTTGACGCGATTGCTGGCGTTGAAATCCTGCTCCTTCATTACGTTTGCGATTTTCTTGCGCTCGACGACGGTGAACTTGCCGCCTTCGGCTACGCGTTTCACAAGCATGGCCTGGATACCTTGGCCGATGTTCGCTTGCGTGCCGAAGATGGCCTGGACGGAAGTCATGACCGCCGAATAATCGAATTCGTCGACGATCATGGCTTTCTTCTGCGCGGGCGCAATGGCGGCGCAAGCCAGGAGCGCGGTGAATAGTCTGAGTTTCATCGAAGCCTCCGAAGGTTGTTATATTTTCTTGCGTGCCAGGTAGCCGACTTTCGCGGGGGCTCCCGAGTATGTGCCGGTGGCGATTTTATCGCGGACGTTGGTGATGGTCATTTCGCCCACTTTATTGGTGATGCGGTCGAGCACTTCTTTGGTGGTGGGGTCCTTCACTTCGCGGACTACCTGGAGGACCTCGAAGACTTCGCCGACGTTGACGCCGTCGTTGCCGCCGGCGGCGATGACCAGCGTGTTGCCGCTGACGTCGGCCACGGAGGTTTCAACCGCGCGCACGGTTTTCTTCATGTTGGATGACTGTTCTTTCAGGATGTCGGCGAGTTTGTTGACGCAATCCTGCGTGGCTTCACCGATGATGGTTTCGGCGAAGTTGGAACTGGTCATGTCGATTTGCACGCCGGCTACGCCCTTGCCGAGGGCGCCGCCGATGGCTCCGAGGGCGTTGCCTTTGCGGACGGATTCGCCTTTGGCTTCGCCAGTGGCGATGACTTCCGAAGTTTCGGCGTCGATGAGGCGGTAGTCGATCACGACCACGGCCTTGTCCTCATTCTTGCTGGCGGCGATGCCACCGATGACGCTGCCGAACAGACCGCCGCCTTTGACGCTGCGCTTTTTATCGTCGCGGCCGAAAACCACGATGTCGCCGGAGAGCATGGCGTCGGCTCCGGAGATATTGCCAACGCGGGCGCCGCTGCCCTGCTTCACGCGGTTACTGGCGTTGAAATCCTGCTCCTTCATGATGTTTTGGATTTTGGCGCGCTCGACGACTACTAAGTTGTTGGCGTCGGCGATGCGTTTGATCAGCATGGCGCGGATGCCTTTGCCGATGTCCTGTTGCGTATTGAAGACGGCTTGCACCGAGCTTTTGACGGTGGAGTAATCGAATTCGTCGACAATCACGCGCTTCTTCTGGGCCTGAAGTTGCGCGGCGCTGGGCGCTGAGGGCGGGGGCGCGGAGACGGCTACGGG
>JALYJH010000165.1 GCA_030775415.1 Acidobacteriota bacterium
ATATGCAGTTCACCAACTACAGAACGAACTAGCAGTTCATGCCACGTAAAATCGAGAGCCTATTTCTCGCCGGCCCCGCCGGACGCCTGGAAGCCCTACTGGAAGAACCGGACGAGGCACCCACCGGGATAGCCCTCGTCTGCCATCCACATCCGCAGCACGGTGGCACCATGCACAACAAAGTGGTCTTCCGCATCGCGCGCGGTCTGCGTCGCTCGGGAAACGTAGTCCTGCGCTTCAACTATCGTGGGGTTAATCAGAGCGAAGGTGAGTATGCCCACGGCGAAGGAGAACTCGACGACGCCCGGGTGGCGCTCGACATTCTGCGCAAGCGCTATCCCGATTTGCCCCTTACACTTGCGGGGTTTTCCTTCGGGTCCAGAATCGCCTTGCGCTTGGCTTGCAACGAAAATTACCAAACGAACCCAAGCCCGCGGCAAGTGATCGCCGTGGGCTTCCCCACGGTGTACCAAAACCGTTCTTTCTTAGAGATTTGTGTTATACCACGGATCTTTATCCAGAGCACGCATGACGAGTTTGGGCCGGTGGAGGAACTTCAACCGCTGGTAGATGGGCTGACAGGGCCGAAACAGCTAATCTGGATCGAGGCGAAGGACCACTTCTTCCTCGGTGCCCTGGAGCAACTCGAACAGACAATCGCAGGCTTGAACTAGACGCCGGCCAAGCGTAGCTCGCGTTTCAGGCGGCGGGTGGCGCGCTCGCTGATCAGGTCAGCGACTTTGCCGAGCAATCCTGGGATGTCCACGGGCTTGATAAACATGGAGTTCTCGCGCCGGGGGAGATTCGGGCGCTCATTCTCATAGGTCGTCAACAGGGCGGTGGCAGGCTTATAATCCATCATCTTGGCATGGGCCAGGACCTGCAAACCGGCTTGTGGGGACTCCATCTGTAAGTCACTCAAAACAAGCTCGTATTCGCCTTCTTCGAGTTTTCCGACGGCTTCCGCGGCGCTGGCCGCCGAATCGACGTTGTAGCCGCCTGCTTCAAGAACTGTCTTTAGGGTGAGCCGGGAGGCTGGGTCGTCGTCGACTAGCAGGACCCGCGCCAAATCATATTCGAAGCTACGTGGCAATTGGCTCATTCTCTTTAGGGGCTTGAGTTTATGCTCAAGTCACGGACCAACTACAGTTTAACCCCGAAAGACAGTTTTTTAACCCGTAGATTTTAGTAGTTATGTATAGAGGGGTGTAGTCCCTTAAAAATCAATGGATTCCAGGGAAAACTCGCTCGAAGATGCGATCCACATGAACTAAGTAACGGCCCACCGAAAAAGCCTGTGTAATCTGTTCAAGTGAAAGAAAGGAAAGAATTTCTTTATCCGACTCAACACTGGCCCGGAAATTGCCATCCGCTTCCCACGCGCCCATGGCATGTGCCTGCACCACCTTATAAGCCTGTTCGCGCAGCATTCCGGCGGCGGCGAGGTCGAGCAGAAGCTGTCCCGAAAAGATCAGTCCGTGAGTGCTTTCCAGGTTCTTCAACATACGCTCGGGATAGACTCGCATCCCGTCAATCAGCCAAAGGGTTTTGGCGAGCAGGTAGTCGCTAAGGATTGCGGAATCGGACAGGATCACACGCTCGACGGAAGAATGCGAGATGTCGCGTTCGTGCCACAGCGCAACGTCTTCGATGGCCGCGTTGAGATTGCCGCGGACTACGCGGGCGAGGCCGCAAATCTGTTCCGAAGTGACGGGGTTGCGCTTGTGGGGCATCGCCGAGGATCCTTTTTGCCCGCTACTGAAGGGCTCTTCGACCTCGCGAACTTCGGTCCGTTGCAAATGGCGAACTTCGAGCGCGATCTTTTCAAGCGTAGCCGTCAGCAGCGCGAGCGCGGCCATCCAGGCGGCATGGCGATCGCGCGCGATGACTTGCGAAGCAATGTCGGCCGGGTTTAATCCCAGGCGCGCGCAGATTTTTTCTTCCGCTTCCGGACCAATGTGGCCAAAGGCTCCGACGGCTCCGGAAATCTTGCCCACGCGCAAATCTTCGGAGGCGGCGGTCAAGCGGGCGAGGTTGCGCCGCATCTCGTCATACCATAGTGCGAGTTTCAGGCCAAAAGTGATGGGCTCGGCGTGCATGCCATGGGTGCGGCCGATCTCGACGGTGTGCTTAAACTCAAAGGCGCGACGCTGGAGGGACTCGATCAGCGCCTGGCAGCCGCTCTTAAGTACAGTAGATGCCTGTTGGAGCACGAGCGCCTGTGCGGTGTCGACCACGTCGTTCGAAGTCATGCCGTAGTGCAGCCAGCGCGAGGCATCCGCCTGGCCGGCTGCTGCCATCTTCTCGGCGACGGCGGTGGTGAAAGCGATGACGTCGTGCTTCACTTCGCGCTCGATCTCATGAATACGCGCTACGTCGAAAGCGGCATGTTCGCGCAACGCGCGCGCGGCATCCGCGGGAACTTCGCCGGTCTCGGCCAGGGCTTCGCTCGCGGCGAGCTCGACGGCCAGCCATTGCTCGAAGCGGTTTTCGTCACTAAAGATGCGGCCCATTGCGGCCCGGGTATAGCGTGGAATCATTTGTGTGTAGGCTTCTTGTCAGTAAACAAAACTTTCGCAAGGCTGGTCGAGGGGACGCTTGGTCCCGGCAATCACCAGGCGCGTGAACAGGTTCCTTCCGTCGAGCGCCTGCTCCGCCATCAGGCGCACGATTTCGGGATGATTGTTCTGCGCGCTGAGATGGCCGAGGATCAGCGTCGAGGTGCGCGTGTCCAGTTCATCGCGAATAAAATCACAAGCGACATCGTTCGACAGGTGCCCATTGCGGCCCATGATGCGCTGCTTGAGCGCCCAGGGATAGGGTCCCACCTTGAGCATTTCGACGTCGTGATTAGATTCGAGCAGCAGCACGTCGGAACTGCGCAGATGGAAGCGAATCGAATCCGGCATGTAGCCGAGATCGGTGGCAATCGAAATCTTAACGCCTTCGGCGCGAAAGGAGAAACCCACGGGATCAGCCGCATCGTGAGGAATGGTGAAGCTGGTGACATCGATGTCACCGACCTGAAAACACGAGCCGGCCGCGAATAACTCAAGTTTGGGCGTGTAATCTTCGGGCCACTGCGTGTCTTTTCCAAAAATCGCGGGGGCGGTGAGCCGCGACATGTAAATCGGAATGTCGAGCTTGCGTGCGATGACCTGCAAGCCGGCAATGTGATCGCTATGCTCGTGGGTGATCAAGATGGCGGTCAGGGTTTCGGAAGCAATTCCGGCGACACTCAGGCGCTCGAAGGTTTCCTTGCGGGAGAGTCCGGCGTCGACCAAGAGGCGCGTGCGTTCGGTGGCAACCAAGGCGCAATTGCCGGAGCTGGACGACGCGAGTACGGTGAGTTTGACTATGACGGAGCCTCCTCCCTATTAGAAGCGGAAAGGGAGGAGCGAAGCAAGCGTCCGTTGAAGGGGTAGAGAGCGGCAAGCGGGTCAAATCCAGTAGAGTAGGAACATGAAGGCTCGCGTGTTCGTTTCCTTCAAGCCTACCGTGCTCGATCCGCAAGGCCAGACCATTCGCGGCGCGCTCAACGGCTTGGGACATTCCTCGATTGCCGCCGTGCGGCAGGGGAAATTCTTCGACATCGACATTGCTCCTGGCGCGGCCCGCGTCGAGGCCCAGCAGGAAATGGAGCAGATCGCCCGTGAGGTACTGGCGAACCCGGTGATCGAAGATTACTGTATCGAGTTTTTGGATTAAACGGACGATACTCTACTATGTGCGGAATTGTTGGCTACATCGGACCAAGGGAAGCTGTCCCTATCATTATTGACGGCCTCAAGCGCCTGGAATACCGGGGCTACGACTCTGCCGGTCTGGCGGTGCTTGAGGACGGCTGCCTGGCGGTGCGGCGCGCCTCCGGTAAACTGCGCAACCTCGAAGAGGTCCTGAAGCTGAATCCGGTTGAGGGTTTTTTTGGCGTCGGCCACACCCGCTGGGCGACCCACGGACGCCCCACGGAAGAGAACGCGCATCCGCATCGCGACTGTCACGGCGACATCGTGGTGGTGCACAACGGCATCGTCGAAAATTATCTGGCGCTGAAAAGCCAGTTGATCGCCGAGGGCCACACCTTCGTCACCGAAACGGACACCGAGGTGATCGCGCATTTAGTAGAGAAATATTACGACGGGAATCTGGAGAACGCGGTGCGCGACGCGGTGCGCCAGTTAACCGGAGTATTCGCCTTAAGCGTAATCTCGCGCAAGGATCCAAACAAGATCGTGGCGGCGCGCTCCGGGCCGCCGGTGGTAATCGGGTTAGGCGATGGAGAATATTTCGTGGCATCGGATGTGCCGGCGATCTTGAGCCACACCCGCGACATGATTTTCCTGGCCGATGGCGACATGGCGGTGTTGACCAAGGACGGCGTCCATCTTACCGACTTTAATGGGCGTCCGGTGAAGCGGCCGCCCTCGCACATACTGTGGGACCCTATCATGGCCGAGAAGGGCGGCTATAAGCACTTCATGCTCAAAGAAATCTTTGAGCAGCCGCGCGCGGTGCGCGACACCACGCTGGGGAGGGTGGGCCAGGAATCAGGGCGGATCTTCCTTGACGAGATGGAAATATCGTTGAAGGATTTTAAGACCTTCCGCCAGGTGCGCATCGTTGCCTGCGGGACGAGCTGGCACGCGGCGTTGGCCGGAAAATTCATGATTGAGCGTCTCGCGCGGGTTCCCGTCGAGGTCGACTATGGCAGCGAGTTCCGGTATCGCGATCCGATTGTCGGTCCGGACACGCTGACCATCGTGATCTCGCAATCGGGCGAAACCGCGGACACCAGAGCGGCTTTGCATGAAGCCATGCACAAGCGCTCAAAGACGCTGGCAATCTGCAACGTGGTGGGTTCGGCGATCACGCGCGAAGCTTCGGGAACGCTAATCACGCATGCCGGGCCCGAGATTGGCGTGGCGTCCACCAAAGCCTTCACCTGCCAGTTAACGGCGTTGTTCCTGATCGCCATGCACCTGGGGCAAGTACGGGAAACGCTAGAGCCGGCGAAATCCCTCAAGCTGGTGGATCAGCTATTAAAGCTGCCGGCGCTGATCGAAGACGTGCTGCGCCGCGACGCGATGTACGACGACCTGACCAAAGTTCTGTTTCGCTCGACGGACTTTCTGTATCTGGGACGTGGCGTCCACTTCCCTATCGCGCTCGAGGGCGCGCTGAAGCTGAAAGAGATTTCCTACATCCATGCCGAGGGCTACCCAGCGGGCGAGATGAAGCATGGACCAAACGCGCTAATCGACGAGAATCTTCCGGTGGTGGTGATCGCGACACGCGATCCGGACAGCCAAGAGAGCCGCATCCGGTACGAAAAGACGCTGTCGAATATCCAGGAAGTGAAAGCGCGCGACGGCATCGTGATCGCGGTGGTGTGCGAGCAGGACGCCGAAGCAGTTGGCAAGATCGCCGACCACACCATCGCCATCCCGGCAACCAGCGAGCTGCTGCTGCCGATTCTCGAGATCGTTCCACTGCAGCTTCTCGCCTATCATATTGCCGTGCGCCGCGGATGCGACGTGGATCAGCCGCGCAACTTGGCGAAGAGCGTGACGGTGGAGTGAGGCAATCGAAAGCTCTTAGTGATCGCGCTCGGTGACTAACTCGGTGAGCGCGAACATCGCGCGCTGGTTGGGCGAATCGGGAAACTCGGCGATGATGACGCGGGCGCGCTCGGTGAAGGATTGCGCACGCTCGCGCACGCGCTCGAAACCGTGGCGGGCGTGGATCATCCGAAGGATCTGCTGGAACGGCGCGCGGTCGTAATTGGCGTCTTTGAGCACGGTCGTGACCAGCTGCCGTTCTTCGGGCGTGGCCTCTTGCAGCGCGTAAATCAGCGGCAGAGTGACCTTGCCCTCGCGCAGATCGCTGCCCACCGGCTTGCCCAGCACCTTCTCGTGCGAGGTGAAGTCGAGCATATCGTCGACCAGTTGAAATGCGATGCCGAGGTTCCAGGCGAACTCACCGAGGCGCGTCTCGATGGCTTCGCTTGCGCCGCCCACCGTCTTACCCGTGAGGGCGCCCAGGCGCGCGCAAGCCGAAAAAAGACTCGCGGTTTTGCGGTCGACTAATTCCATGTAGTCGGCTTCGGAAATATCGATGTTGCCGATGCGCTCCAACTGCAGCAGCTCGCCCTCGACCATCATCTGCGTGAGCGCGATCAGCAGATCGAGCACATGAAAGTTCCGCTCGCGGAGTGCGACCTGGAAGGCCTGCATGTAGAGCCAGTCCCCCGCCAGCACGCAGGTGTGATTGCCCCAGATGGAGTTGGTGGACGGCCGCCCGCGCCGCGTCTTGGCGATGTCGATGACGTCATCGTGCACCAGC
>JALYJH010000166.1 GCA_030775415.1 Acidobacteriota bacterium
GACAGGAATAACAGAACGCACCGGTTAATGCGCAGACGGCTCCGACCACCCAGATCCAGAGGACGAGACTGGCGGAGCCCAGATCGCCGGCTAGATAACCAGTGAAGGTGAATATGCCGGTACCGATCATGTTGGAGACTACCAGGGCTGTCGCGCTGAAGACGCCGAGCTGCCGGAGGAGGGACGGTTTGGAGGTGGCCACGGCTAGGTTTTATTTTACTAGTTGATTACGCCGTGGCACTTTTTATATTTCTTGCCGCTGCCGCAGGGGCAGGGGTCGTTGCGGCCGGCCTTTTGCGAGAAGAGTGACGCGGCGGGTGGTTCGGGGCCGGGGGATGCGACATCGTCGTGATCTTGTTCGTCGCCGGCTTGTTCCGCTTCGAATACGGGCGCGAGGCCGTGGAGGCGGAGGCGTTCGTCTAGCGCGAACGTCACTAGTTCGGTTTCGGGCTGCGTCAGGTGCGCGATCGAGTCAATTTTGCGCAGCATGCCTTTGACGCGGCCGCGGGTGGTTTCGCCGGGCATGGCGAGGGCGTAGGCGAAGAGGGCATCGTCGCGGAGATCGTCGTAGGGATCGGCGCGATTGAAGAAGCTGGCGATTTTATCGGCGTAGCGCGTGAGGCGGAAGTAGCCGGCGCCACGGAGGGCATGCCGTAAGAGCTCTACGTCCTGGTTTTCGGGTTTGCTGTCGTCTAGGTGTTCGGGGAAGAATTTGGCGTAGGGTTCCCAAAGGGAACGCCACATGGCTTCGAGGGCTTTGATGCGCGCTTTGCCGCCTTCGGCGTAGAGGGCTTCTAAACCTTTGCGGACATCGGGGCGGTCGGCTACGGCATAAAGGCCGATGGCGGCGCCACCGCGTTCGTCGACGGATTTGGATTCGTCGTTGAGGGTGGCAATGAGGGCGTCGCGGATGGGCGCGGATTCCGTGGCGGCTTCGCCCAGCGAGGCCCAGGCTTGGCCGCGAACTGCGGCGTCGGCATCGTTCTGGGCTAGCGTGAACAGGGCTTCGCGCGTGAGCTTGTCGAGATCCTGATTGAAAAAAGTTTGGGCGGCGCCGGCGCGTACATCGGCATCAGGGGATGCGAACATGGCCCGGCGCTCAGATTCGTCGAGGACCTCGAAGGCGGGGAGTTCGCGCTCGGGGTATTCAGAGAAGAGGTCAAAGGGCTCGGGTTGATATTTGGGCTCGGGGGCTTTTAGTTGCTCTAATGCGTAGGCGATTTCGCGGTGCAGGTCGACTTCGTCTTCGGGAACTTCCAGCAGCATTTTTTCTAGCGGGGCTTGGGCGGCTGAATCGCCGTAGAGTCCCAGGCAGAAGGCGCCGTCGGCGGCGTCATATTCCAAACGGTCGAGTAAGAGCTGGAGCACTCGCGGGTCGCGGACGCGGAGGGCGGCCAGGAGGAACGCTATGTCGGAGCCTTCTTCTTCGCCTAATTCTTCGTACAGGGCTAGCAGCGGGGTGGCGGCTTTTTCGGCGAAGGGAAGCAGCGCCTGAATCAGGCTGTCGTCGACATCTTCGGGAGCGCGGCGGATGGCGTCGATATAGAACTCAAGCGCTTCGTCGGTTCCAAAGTGGCGGAAGAGGTCCGTTAGAAGAGGATCGACGTTAATGGGGTATTGGTCTTGCGGGGAGCGGGCGAAGCGGAGGACTTCGGCGGCTACTTCTTTAGGAGAGCCGGTATCGAGCAGGGAATGAAGAAAGCGGCGGTCGACGCCGGTGCGTCCGCTTGCCGCCGCTTCCAATAGTTCGAATGGACATGACCCGGGGGCTTGGTCCTGAGCCACTATTCTTCCTTGATTACGTGGACGGGCAGCTCTATCGTCACTTCGCGGTGGAGCTTCACGGTCACCGTGTAATCGCCGAGAGCTTTGATGGGCTCCGCCAGATTCACTTTACGGCGATCGATGGAGTAGCCAGCGCGTTCGAGCGCCGCGGCGATGTCCTGCGAGGTCACGGAGCCGAAGAGCTGGTCGTTTTCGCCGGCTTTTTGCGCAATGGTCACTTCGACGGTCGCCATCATCTTCGCCAGGTCGCTGGCATCGCCGATTTCTTTGGATTCGCGGCGCAGGTAGGCTTGCTTTTCCTGCTCGACGATCTTTTTGTTCGACTCGTTGGCGGCTACTGCCAGGCGTTTCGGCAGCAGGTAATTGCGGGCGTAGCCGGGGGCGACTTTTACAACGTCGCCGCGGCGGCCCAGGTTATCGATTTCTTCTCTTAGGATGACTTCCATGATCGGGGGTCCTTATTACAGCGAAGTCGCGAAGGGGATCAGCACGATATTGCGTGCCTGCTTAATGGCTTCGGCGAGGCGCCGCTGATGCGGGGCGCAGACGCCGGAGATGCGGCGGGGCGTGATCTTGCCGCGCTCGGAGATGAAGGAGTGCAGGAGGCGCACGTCTTTGTAATTGATGTCGTCGATTTTGTCGACACAGAACCGGCACATTTTTTTGCGCCGGAAATATTGCTTCTTGCCCATCGCGGCTTTATCGCCGCCGGTGGGACGCGAGGAACCGCTGATGGGTCTGCCGCCTCTGGTTTCCGCCATAACTACTCCTTCACCTCAGTGGATTCGGGAGCTGCCACGGGCGGCGCTCCGGGGCCTGCATGTCCAGGCGTCGCGTGCGCGGGTTCGGCGGGAAGAGCAGGCATGGCCGGGGCTGCCGCGGCGGGAATCGCCGGCGCTGCCATGGGTTGTGGAGCGGGGCGGCGTGCGGCGCGCTTGTCACGGGCCTTCTTGCGCTTCTCGATTTTCTTCTGCTTCTCGTCGATGCGGACGGTGATGAACTTGATGACCTGGTCGGCAACGCGCATACGGCGTTCCACTTCCTTGACCAAGTCCGGGGTGGAGCTGAATTGAATCAGCACGTACAAGCCTTCGCTGTACTTTTGCACGCGATAAGCCAGCTTACGGACGCCCCATTTGTCGGTTTTATCGACGGTGCCCTTGCCGGTGGTGATCACGTGCTGGATCTGTTCGACAAAGCCGTCGACTTCTTCTTCGACGGTGTCGGGTTTCAAGATGAACAACTCTTCGTAGACTCTCATTCTTCCTCTGTATTTAAGCCTCCGGCGCGACGGTTAAAGACCGCCATGGACTTTTCGACGCCATCAGCGAGTATGGATTCGACAGCCGCGACTCCTCGCCCGACCACCTGATCCACTTCCTTCATCCGCGCTCGCCGGAACGGCGCGAGCACGAAACTTGCTCCATCCCCGATGGGAATGGCGGCCCCGCTTTCATCCACGGGGCGAATTCCTAGACGAACCCGGGGGAACTCCTGAGTACCCAGGCTGCCGATTACGCTTTTCACTCCGTTATGGCCTGCGGCCGAACCTTGCGGACGGATACGCAGTTCCTGCCACGGAATGGCTAGCTCGTCATATACCAACAATAAACGATCCGGTTGCAAGCCGTACCGTTCGAGCAACCCTTTGACTGCCGGGCCGCTCAGATTCATAAACGTTTGCGGCTGGGCCAGGGCGACACGTTTACCGCGGATGCTGCCTAAACCCACTTGCGAAAAATTCTCTTTCCGGGTTACGCGGATGGCATTTTCCTGCGCCAGCCGCTCGATAACCATAAAACCCAGATTGTGCGGAGTGTTTTCGTACTCCGCTCCGGGATTGCCCAGCCCCACCACCAGAAATTCGATCTCGTCCGGCATCCGGGCCGCAGCCAGCTACTACTTTTTCTTCTTCTCTTTCTCGTCGGGCGCCGCGCCTTCCTCGTCCTTCTTGCCCTTCTTAATCACTTCGGGCTCGGCTGCGGCCGCGGGGGCAGCGGCTTCGGCGGCCGCCGGCTCGGCTTCAACCTTAATGGTAATTACGTGCGAGATCACCGAATCCGGGGGGCTCAGCAGTTTAGTAGAACCAACCAGAGGCACATCGCCGGCGCGCACGCTTTGGCCGATCATCAATTCGCTGACGTCCACGGTGAACTCTTCGGGGATTTCGTCGGGCAGGCACTCGATTTCAATTTCGCGCGTGATCAGTTCATGGAGGCCGCCCTGGAGCTTCACGCCTTTGGGGTCGCCGACGGTATGGACCGGGACTTTGACGCGGATGCGGGCGGTGAGATCGATGCGCTTAAGATCGATGTGCAGGATATTTTCCTTGATGGGATCATTCTGCCAATCGACGATCATGACCGGAGTGGTTTCTCCACCGCGGACAGCGATGTCAAAGATAGTATTGTGACCGGTCTTGCTGTGCAGGATGCGATTGATCTCTTTGGGGTTGATGGCTACGGCTACGGCGTCGCCACCGGCTCCGTAGAGCACGGCGGGGGCGGAGCCTTTGGCGCGGAGGCGACGGGCTTCATTTTTGCCGCGTAGCTCGCGGGGCTCGGCTGCAATGGTGATTTCTTTTCTCATGGTCTCTTCCTAAACAAATAACGTACTTACGGAACCGTCTTCGTGGACTGACTGGATCGCTTTTGCCAGGAGCGGGGCGACGGAAAGCGGCTTAATGCGCTTGCAGTTGTCGGCTTGGTCGGGCAATGGAATCGAGTTGGTCACGATCACTTCTTCTAAATCCGAATTTTCTATTCTTTCAACTGCCGGGCCTGACAGAACGGCGTGCGTCGCACAGGCTCGGACGGAGCGGGCGCCTTGTTTGAGCAGCGCTTCAGCGCCTTTTACCAAGGTCCCGGCGGTATCGATTAAATCATCCACGATCAGGCAATGTTGTCCTTCTACGTCGCCGATGATATGCATCACTTCGGCAACGTTCACTTCCGTACGGCGCTTGTCGATGATCGCCAGGGGCGAGTTCAAGCGCTTGGCAAAAGCGCGGGCGCGTTCGACGCCGCCCGCGTCGGGGGAAACTACGGTCAAAGTGTCTCCGCCCATACTGTCGAAATAGTCGATCATGACCGGCGCCGCAAAAAGATGGTCCACCGGCACGTCAAAAAAACCCTGAATCTGCGCGGCGTGTAAATCCAGCGCCAGGATGCGATTCGCTCCGGCACGCTCCAGCAAACTGGCTACCAAGCGCGCCGAAATCGGCATACGCGGGCGGTCTTTACGATCCTGCCGCGCGTACCCATAATAGGGTAACACCGCGGTGATGCGCTCTGCTGACGCGCGTTTGAGAGCGTCCATCATTAACAGGAGCTCCATCAAATGGCGGTCCGTGGGGCGGCAGGTGGGCTGGACCACGAAAACGTCAGCGCCGCGGACGTTTTCCTGGATTTGCAGATGCACTTCGCCATCGGAGAACTGCTTGACGTTGACGGCGGCCAACTGGCAGCCGAGCTCATAGCAAATCTCCGCGGCTAACGCCGGGTTGGCGTTGCCCGAGAACACTTTGAAGTGGTTGAACCTCATCGCGCGCGCCGGCTTGGGAACGGCCATAAATCGTGGGCGGGGCAGGCTGCGGCCAATTGCTTGCGCCACATCCGCTGATAGCTCGCTCGGCTTACCAAGCGGGCCGGCAGTATGCGGCTGGCCTTCGTCACTTTGTCCCCCTCCAAAACCGTTTGGGCGAGATCGCGCTCCTCGGATGAGGCAAAGAGGGCGAATAAGGCCGACCCACTTCCCGTCATACGGGCTCCGGCCGCGTGTTTCCGCAATCGGCTCCACATCTTTTTAAGCTGGGGATGCTGACTGAAAACGGCGGACTCGAAGTCGTTCGCGCTGAGCGTGCTCGCCGCTCCCGCCGAACGCAAGTCACCGAGCGTCCGCACAAAGAGCTGGAAACCATTCATTTTACGTGAGGCATCGGGTGAAGTCAAACCGAGGCCAAGGGCCTGGTAGGCGGCTGGCGTGGATACCTGGATCCCAGGGCCGATCAGTAGGATGGGCTCTTGGTCCAGGTCCGGCAGCGGATAAAGTTCGGTGCCGCGGCCGAGGGCCAGGGCGGCGCCGCCGGTTAGGAAGAAGGGGACGTCGCTGCCCAGTTCCGAGGCTAGGGCCAAGAGGCGGTCAGGAGAGAGGGGGCGAGGGGCGAGCGATTGAAGGGCGAGAAGCACGGCGGCCGCGTTGCTGGAGCCTCCGCCGAGGCCAGCTCCCATGGGAATGTTTTTGTGGAGGCGGAAGCGAATGGTAGCGTGTTGCTTCAGGGCTTCGAGGGCGGCGCGGGCGGCGCGGAGGACCAGGTTGTCGGGGATGAATTGGGGGTCGTCTAGTTCGAGTTGGGTGCCGCGAGAGGTTTGGTAGTCGATCTCCAGGGTGTCGGACAGGGAGATGGTTTGGAAGACGGTGCGGAGTTCATGGAAGTGGTCGGGGCGTTTGTGAAGCACGCGGAGATCGAGATTGATCTTGGCTAGCGAGCGCAGGATAAGGCGGGGCACTTTAGTAGTGGACGAGGGACTGGACGTCGAGGCCGGGGAGTT
>JALYJH010000167.1 GCA_030775415.1 Acidobacteriota bacterium
CCCGCGATACGCGACACCATTCGTTGAAAGCGTCTTCGACTGTGGTCCAGCCGGGATAGAGTTCTTCGCGGCACCCTAGCTTTTCAGCGAGCGCGAGGAAGATGTCAAAGTCGGAGCGAGCTTCCCCTTGCGGCGTAACAGCCTGGTTGACTTTGCTTACGCGGCGTTCGGAATTCGTGTAGGTACCTTCTTTTTCGCCCCAAATCGCAGCGGGCAGGACCAGGTCAGCCAATTCTGTGGTGGGCGTCGGATGGTAACCGTCCTGGACAACCAGGAATTCGAGATTAGAGAGCCCCTGCCGCAGCACGCCTTGATTGGGGTAAGAAACCAGAGGATTGGTGGCGATGATCCACAGCGCGCGGATCTTTTTTGCCACCGCTGCCTCGACGATATCCGGGTACGCCAAACCACGTTTGACGGGTATGCGCGATTCATCGATGCCCCAGATCGCAGCCAAATCCGCACGGTCCTGAGCGTTTTCAAATTTGCGATAACCCGGGAGACTGGAAGCGAAACCAGCTTCTCGCGTGCCCATGGCGTTGCACTGGCCGGTGATGGAGAAAGGTGAAGCGCCCGCGCGGCCAATGTGGCCGGTGAGCAGCGCCAGATTGCAGATCGCGTTCACGGTCGCGGTGCCAAGAGTGCTGTGATTCACGCCCATGGTCCAGCCGATGAAGCCAGCTTTAGCGCGGCCATAGAACAGCGCAGTCTTGAAGATGGTTTCCTGACTTAAGCCAGTGATCTCAGCCACGCGTTCCGGCGTGTATGCCTCAAGGAAGCGCTGAAGTTCAGCAAAACCGGTCGTGTGTTGGTCCACATACTCACGGTCGATCAGCTTGTAGCGGATGAGAATATGAGCCATGCCGTTGAGCAGCGCCAAGTCCGAGCGCGGTTTGAGAGGAAGATGGAGGTCCGCCATCATGGCGGTCTTCGAAACGCGCGGATCCGCCACGATCAACGTCTTGTTGCGATTCGCTTCCAGATACTGGCACAGGATCGGATGATTATCGGCGAGGTTCGCGCCGATGAGCAAAACCACGTCGGCGTGCTCCATGTCTTCGTAAGCGCCGGGCGGTCCGTCGCTGCCGAATGACACCTTGTAGCCGGAAACCGCGCTCGCCATGCACAGCGTAGTGTTGCCGTCGTAATTGTTGGTCCCGAAGCCAAGCTGTACCAACTTGCCGAGCGTATAGAATTCTTCGGTGACCAATTGCCCGGTACTCAGCACGCCCAACGCTTCCGGCCCGTATTTCTTTTGTGTCGTCCGGAAACGTTCAGCCATCACGGACAGTGCTTCGTCCCAGCTAACCCGCAGTAACTTGCCGTTCTGGCGGAGCAGCGGGTACTGGGCGCGGTTCTCAGACTCCAACGTGTAGTGCTCGGAAAGACCCTTGGGGCACAACTTGCCGCGATTCACCGGATGCGCGGCGAACGGCCGCGAGGCGACCGCGTGGCCATCTTTCACGCCGATTTCAATCCCGCAACCGACCGAGCAATAGCCGCAAGTAGTGGGCACCCAGCGGTCCGGGATTTTTTTGGCCGAAGTGTAGCCCGTAGACTCATCCCGCGCGAAGCCATATTCTTCGCTCAAATTGTCGAGGCCCAACGTGCGCTTCCAGTTCATGCGGCTGTCCTCTCTCCGGACGTGAAGGCGGCGGCAATATTTTTAGGGACCACGCTCACAAAGAACAGGTAGCGCCCAAGCCATTCCCCCGCCAGCGCCATGGCGAAAGCCAAAACGATCATCCATCCTCGTGAAACAACCAAGGGCAGCAGCACGCCGGCGATGGCCAAAATTGCCAAGCGGGCAAGGAAAAGATTTTGCAAACAGCCCGAAAGCAAAAGCGACGACGCCCGTAATTCAAACACTTCGGAGCGCGAAAGCCACAGGAACTTTAGGGTTTGTGCGACCAATTGTGCAGAAGCACCCGCTACCGCAGCCAAACGGACCCAGGATGGAATGGCTCCGCCAAGAATTTGCGCCAGTAATATCTGCACAAACAGGGGACCCAATAGCAACGCGGTGGAATAGAACTCGACGAGGGTATAAGCGCTGAACCACGCGGGGCGCGCGCGTACTACATAGATACGTGCGGAGCTGGTGACCCCGGCAAGTCCGGACAGAGCGGTGCACAAACCTACGGCGCTCCGTCCCGGCAAATGGAACATTAACATTCCTGCAAACGCCGACGCAGCGCCGGCGAACAGCGAGAGCGTGAGCACCTCGCGGCTCAACCAGGACCGCCGCAAACCCTTCAGCGCCCGAAACGCATAAATTGGCCGCCCCAAGTGCAGCGTCGAAGCACCCAGGCTTATGCCCGCAAGCGTCAGCGACGCGAGCGCAGTGATCGTCAGTCCGCCCCCGCGGCCCAGCAGGTCGAGCAGCCATAGCACCACGAACGCGCCCACGGAAAGCTGCGTGAGGACCAGCATGAACACCAGCGGCCAGTGCGGATGTTCCGGCTCGACGCGCTGCGTATCCACGCGCCCGGCATCGGGAATCAAATTCTCCGGCAATGTGATGCGCGTCGTGGAGATGCTATCGTCCGCCGAAGGCAGCCCCGGCGCATTCGCGGACAAATAATCGCGGCGCCACTCGGCGATATTCACGATTTCAATTGCGATTGCTCCTTCCGGGCAGGCTCCCACGCATGCCGGCGCATCACCGTCACCCAAGCGGTTATGGCACATGTCGCACTTGCCCACCACTCCACGCTCGGGGTTATACTGCGGCACTCCATAGGAACAATTCCAGACGCAATACTGGCAACCGATACAAGTGTCGGCGCTATGCAAAACCGTCCCCGTCGCGGGATCTTTAGTGTAGGCCTCGACCGGACAGCCGATCAGGCAAGATGGCTCCAGGCAGTGATTGCAGCCCATCGACAGATAGTGGCGCTGCGTATGGGGGTAATGCCCGCCCTCCACTTCGCCAACCCGCCGCCAGTTGATGGCGGCCGGATTGCCATTCTGTTCGTTACAGGCGACCACGCAGCACTTACAGCCGATGCACTTCGTCATATCGAAGTGAAAACGATACTGTTCGCCAGCGCTTAGCGGCCTCTCCGGAATTAATGGCCGGGGTGCAAACTCGATTTGTACCAGCGAACGCGCCGCGGTAGAGAGCAAAGAACTCTCCATCAACGGAAGCTCATCTAGATACACCTGTCGTGTTTCCGCCACCGGGGCTCCTTTATAGAAGTGGGGATCGACACCATGCGCACGAGGCACGGGCCGAATTTTCGAATCAGCTTGGGAATCGGCTCCGCAGGGAGCTTAAAGGCGGGAAACGGACAGGGTCCCGGGTAGAGGCCCCGGAAAACCCGTTTGTTTCGCAGGCGAGCTAAAAGCAGTTTAGCATTTACGTGGTGGCTTGGGAAGACATTTGCTCCAAGATTTTTTCTATCCAGGTCATCAGAAGGGCAGCTACAAGGGAAAGCTGCATCTAGAGGCAAGTTTCGCCGCTTCAGGTTATCCGGGTTTCAATCGCCGTCCGAAAGTCCGAACTTGGGAAGTTTGTGGGATCAGTACGGACAAGCACTCCTGCGTCGGCCATCCAACTCTCTAATCTGTCGGCGACACCTGATTCGGTTCGCGGGGCCGGGTGACGCCACACGGATTTGGTCTTCCAAACGGTGCGCGAGGGCGGTGAACCGACCTTTCTCAGAACTCGTTTTGAGATCGTAATTCCAGAAACTCATCGAATACCCCGCGGGTGCGCGATTCCGGTCGGGGTAGTACAGTTTCGCCCCAGCGGGTGCGCCGTTGACTTCGACGTACGCGCCTCCGGGCTGAATTGTGAAATAGAAGTTCACCGGCACGCCACCCGGGAGCGGGAATGGAGGCCGCGCCAGTGGAATCCGCGTGATCTCAGTTGATGGATGACATTGCCGTCGTAATCCTTGACCACCGCTCCGGAGGGCAGATGTAGTTCCGAGTCCGGGATGTTCGGATTCGTCACCACAAACTCGCCTGCCGTCGGGGAAGGAATCGTGACCGTGTGCGTTGTATCGAGCGGCGTCATCCAGATGGTGTACGGAAGGACATTGGTTGTTCCCGCGATGATGTCCACGCCGGGCGTGAAGAGTCCGTAAACATCCGAGCCTCTTTGGACCATCGTCCCATCGATCTCCAGCTCGCAATGGCCGCTCGGGACGTGGCGATCAAGAAACGGCCGGTGCCATCGGACACCGCGCGTTTGTCTTTCTTGCCGCTGTGGACTCAACGGTAGACCAGTGTGTACGTACGACCATGCGGAGTTAGAACCGCGCCTTCTGCTTCGAAAGAACCGAGCAGGAGTCGATACGGCTTTTGTCGAGGCGGGCCGTAGAAGAAGCCTTGGCCCTTCAGATCAAGACCTGATTTCATGAAGACAGGTGACACGGTCTGCCCTTGAAATGGACCATTAAAAACGATCAAAACGAAGTTTTTCCATGAAGTTGAAGAATTTAACACGGCAACTGCAAAGTCCATCAGACCATCGCCGTTGAAATCTCCAGTAGCTATATAAGATGATAATCCTTTACCGGTCCCCAAGCACCACCCTAACCAGCCCTCATTCGCTGGATATCTTGGCTACAATCGCAATCCGCGTCAGCTGCAAGTCGATAATCAGTATTCCGTGCGAGCCAAGTAGCAAGAATCTTCTCCTGCACCGGAGTGAGCGTGTGGCCTGCCCATGCGGTCGATGCCACTAATCCACAGTAAATACCTAAAGTCAGAATACATCGGAAGGACGAGCACATATGTTTTCACCTCAAATGTTAGGCGTCGGGAAGCCGTACGGAATATTCTTCTCGCCGGTTGCAGAGCTTCTTTGAAAATCGCAGGCTCAATTTCCACAGCACCCCTTGGTAAGTCACCTCTCGCGTTGGGATTTCCCAGCCCTCCACCAGGTTGAATGTGCATATGAGGGTCGTTCGTCTTATTTGAGGGATGTATCTTTTCATCTTGTGCGTACCCTGCCCCACACTTCGAAGCGGCACATAGAAATTTATAGGGGTGGTTCGGGTACCGTACATCTGCGGCTTCACCTCGGGTATGGGGATTGTTGCCGTCGTGCACTGATGTCGACTCTCTAGTCGACGTTAATACAATAGTCTCCCCAGTTTCACGCTCTATGCATTTGAATAGCGCATCTAGGGCTCCTTCAGCGAGAGGGATATTTTGGCGGGCAACAATATATAACCCGAGAGGATCAACGAAATTCACACCAGCATGATTCTGTTGGTCGGGGCGGGGCGATTCGAACGCCCGACCCCCTGCGCCCAAGGCAGATTCCGGCGCACTCTGGAAATCCTCTGTTTTCAATGTATTCTGTTTCAAGTAGATGCGGGCAGCGCGTTGAAAATTTTTGAGCCTTTTGGAATCTGGAGGCTTTGGCATCCTCATTTTTGACTACAGCGGTAGAATGGTCTGCGAGGCACATTTGCATGAAGCTGGCATTCGAACTCGAAGTCCCGGATGGCGCCGTCGACAAGACCGCCGAAGCGGAACTCGTGCGCTCAGTCAAAGAGCAAACAGTGCTGAAGCTCTATTCCGAGCAACGGGTGACCACCGGCGAGGCTGCGGAAATGCTCGGGCTGACACGCATCGAATTTCTTGATCTCTTGCACCGCACCGGAGTGGGATTCCTGGTGGAGCTCGACGACGAAGATTTCAGCATGCTCCGGCAACGACGTGATGTTCAGGGCCCGAAGAGTGGCCGGTGAGCGCGGTCGTTTCTGATAGCAGTCCGCTGAATTATCTCGCGCTCCTCTCAGACTTCGACCTTCTCCGTGAAATCTACGCAAATCTGGTGATCCCTCCGGCGGTTCACTACGAGGTAGTCGAGAGAGGCTCGAATTATCCCGTCCGAAAGGCAGTCGCCGCGGCGCTTGGGAAATGGATCTCGGTTGCGGAAGCACCGGATGCAGAGCAGGTCATTTCGCTGCGACGTGAGCATCGCCTGGACCAAGGTGAGAGCGAGGCAATTCTTGTTGCCGAGAAACTGGGAAAGCCTCCGCTCCTGATGGACGAGCGACGCGGAGTTCGCTGCGCTCGGCAGAAGGGAATGACTGTGATCCGAACACCCCTTATCTATGCTGACGCGAAGATTCTTGGCTTGATAGGAAGCGTTCGGGAGAAGCTCGACGAATTACGAACTCGAGGATTCCGGCTGTCCGACCGGCATTACGCGATGATCCTGAAGGAGCTCGGCGAATTGTAGAATCAGGAATTGCTCACCCTTTTCCGGTTGTTCTTCTCGTCCCGTGCGGCGCCGATCGCCGAGAACCTTTTCCTTCGCAAGCAGCTCGCGCTGTTTCGTGAGCGCGATCAGTGATCGAC
>JALYJH010000168.1 GCA_030775415.1 Acidobacteriota bacterium
CCGCCGGAAAGGCATCAAAGTCGTTATATCTGATGAGAGACATGATAGTTACCTCCTAATGAAACTCTTTACGTACTAAGCATAAAATATGCGTCTTCAGTTGTCAAGTAGCTTTAGCCAAAAAAAAGCAGAAAACCGCACCTAAGATGCACGACAAGCTGCTTTCTTTATTTCAGATAAAAGGGCCAGTGATTCGCCAAGTGATAGTGCAGCAGCCTCACCAGTACGAGGTGCGCGATGCCCGCCAGTAATAGGAGGATCAGCAGCGTAAGGCCCACGACTTTAGGCCAGGGGAACTTCCTGCCCTCGCGCTTCAAGACCAGCAGATAGCTCGCGAACACGCCTATAAAAAACAGCGCGCACATCGGCACCGCGAATAACATTAGATTGAAGAAATCCGGCGTCGGCGTGATGATCGCGGCAACGATGACGATGGCCAGAATCGCATAGCGCGAATGCGCCATCAGGAAACGAGGCGATGCCAAATGTAGCAGTGTCAGGAAGAAAATCGCCACCGGTAATTCGAACACCAGCGCCACGCCCAGCATCACGTTCACGAATAAATCGAAGTAGTGCGTGATGGTCACCAGCGGCGTCACGCCATTCGAGAGCCCGATGCTCAACAAGAATGCCAGCCCGAAACGGAACGCAACGAAATAAGCGAAAGCCCCGCCAAGTATGAATAATCCCGCCGTGCTCAACACGAACGGAAACGCCAGGCGCTTTTCTTTTTGATACAACCCAGGAGCGATGAACGCCCAGACTTGATACAACACCCACGGGGACGCCAGAAATAGCGCGAACACCAGCGGCACCTTCACCCAAATAATAGAGAACCCTTCCATCGGTTCATTGATTACCAGGTTCGGAGGATTGACGCCGATCTTCGTCAGCGCATCCACCGCGGGAGCCCGCACGAAATTCCACAGCGGATAGCAGAAGACCATGCACAGCAGAAACGCCACGCCAAAGCCCATCAGCGCCTTGATAATGCGCGAGCGCATTTCCTCCAGGTGCTCGAGGAAAGACATCCGCAGCATGCCTTCGTCTTCTTCGTCCTCCGCATCCGGCGGCGGAGGCGGAGGTGGAACGTACCCGCCCCCCGCGCCGGCGGGCACGAGGGAGCGTTCTTCCGGAGTGAGACCTCCGCCGTTGGGCGTATCCATACTTAAAGCAAATTTGCGCGCAGACTATACGATGCTGGGAAGCTCCGCATCCGCTGGTTTCGTCGCTTTGCTGTCCGTCTGCTCGAATTCAGGAAGCGGATTCGATTCGTTCGCAGCGGCACTGCTCGCTTCAACAACCGTGGATTCGGAACTGCCACGAGGAACGGTCCCTTCAGGAGAGTTCATCAGCTCAGCAAACGATTCGGCGCCCGATACTGCAGATGCGCTTACGGGGGGATAGTGATAGGGATTCTGCTCGGCGGGCGTGGAATTGCTGCCCAATACGTCGATATTTCCGTAATTCGTGAGATCGACAGCGGCTTGCCGGGTGGCCTCCCGCAACGATTCAGTTTCCCGTTCAATGGACTGCATTTCGCGCTCGAATGTGGCTTTTAAATCGCTCTGCGCGCGGCGGAACTCAGTTACTGCCTTGGCCAGAGTCTTGCCCAGCTCCGGCAGCTTCTTCGGTCCAAACAGAACGAGGGCAACCAGGAAAATGACAACCATTTCCTGCACGCCAATTGGTCCCATACGTGCCCTCCTTCGCCTCCAATCATAGCAAAGGGGCGCTAGCCCGGCTAATCCAGCAAATGCCCCATTTTTTCGCGCTTGGTCCGCAGGTAATTCTCCGTCGACCCGATCGGATCCACAATACTCGGAATCCGCTCCGTCACCCGCACGCCCACTTGCTCCAGCGCCTTGATCTTGGCGGGATTGTTAGACATCAGCCGCACCGCCCGCACTCCCAGGAAGTTGAGGATCGCCGCCGGCATCTGATAGCCCCGCAAGTCCGCCTCAAAACCCAGCTGCTGATTGGCCTCCACTGTATCGGCCCCCAGATCCTGCAGCTCGTAGGCCCGCAGCTTATTCAAAAGACCAATCCCGCGCCCCTCTTGCTGCTCGTAAATTAGCAACCCCCGCCCTTCCCTTGCAATACTTTCGATCGCCAGCTCCAGTTGCGCCCTGCAATCGCAGCGCAGGCTGTGGAAAACATCGCCCGTCAAGCACTGCGAATGGATGCGCACCAGCACCGGTTCGGGCGTTGAAATATCCCCCATCTGCAGCACCACGGCGTCTTCGGAGTCGGCCCCTTCGACACCCTGGAATCCCAGAATTCGGAACTGTCCAAAGCGGCTGGGGAAATCGGCTTCGGCTATTTTGCGGAGTTCAAAGGTGGCTGGCACGGTTCCTAGGGGGACTCACTCCATTATAATGATCGCCAGAGCCCAAGACCGCGCATGCTCCAACAGCACCTAGTGATCTTGATGGTGAAACTGGCCGTCGCCGCCTCGCTCGCGAGCGTGCTCACGCGCAGCACGCGCTTCACCCAAATGCTGATGCGCGAGGAGCGCACCCTTATGCATCGCGTCCAAATGGCGCTCGTGAGCGCCGCCATCTTCGCCTGCGGCGTCGCGGCGCGCGTGGTCACCGGCAGCTCCTACCAAGCCGTCGATTTGGGGCTCGAAGGCAGCTTGGTGATGGGCATGCTCGGCGGCTACGTGACCGGGCTCTTAGCCGGAGTGCTGATCTCCATCCCCGCCATGTTCAACGGCGAGCTGATGTCGATGGTCCTGTTCGCCGCCGCCGGCGTCCTGGGCGGCCTGCTCCGAGACGTCGGTCCGGACAAAGAAGCCATCTGGAAACTGACTTTCCCCGACCAAGCCTTGTTCCGCCTGCTGCGCAAACGTGACCTGCGCCCCGCGGCTTTCAGCCTGGTGTGCGTCATGATGATCCTCCTGGCCGAGTTCCTGCGCGCCACCATGGCCAAGCATTTCCCCGGCCGCGTCTTCGCTCTACAGGAGAAGTGGCTTGGCGAAGGCCCCGCCCTGGTGATCGCCGTCTACGCCACCACGCTTTTATCCGTCATGGTGCCCATCAAAATCTGGAACAGCAAACGTTATGAGCGTAAGCTGGAGCTGCAGCAACTCAGCCTCAACGAGGCCCGCTTAGCCGCGCTCAGCCGTCAGATCAATCCGCACTTCCTTTTTAATACCCTGAACTCAATCGCTTCCTTGATACGTCAGAACCCTGAAGAAGCGCGTCAGGTAATTTATAAACTCTCAAAGATCCTCCGCCGCCTCTTGCGCCAGCAGGAAAACTTAACGCCGCTCCGCGAAGAGCTATCTTTTATAGATGCCTACCTGGCCATCGAAGTGGTGCGCTTCGGCGACAAACTTTGCTTCGTGCGGGAAATTGAGCCCGCGACTTTGGATATGCTGGTCCCCAGCATGCTTCTCCAGCCGCTGGTCGAAAACAGCATTCGTCATGGGCTATCCAGCAAGATCGACGGGGGCACCATCCGCGTGCGCAGCCGCCTGACAGATGGCCGCCTGCAAATCATAGTGGAGGACGACGGCGTCGGCATCCCGGAAGAAAAACTCGCGCGCCTGTTCGAGCAAGGCATTGGCGTCAGCAACGTGAATGAGCGCCTGAAGGTTTTATTCGGCGATGATTATAAAATGTGGATCGACAGCCGCTTGGGAGAAGGCACCAGCACCGGCATCGAAATCCCCGAGCAAACCGGCGGCGCCCCTGAACGCGCGCCGGAACGGGCAGCAGACGCACTGGTAGGCAGCGAATCGTTATAAGAATCGAAAGAGCCAAGACCGAAAGAGGCCATTTTGAACGAGCTGAATTTTGCCAGCATCAAGCACCGCCACACCGGGCGAGGATCGAATCCGGATATCCCCAACGCGTATCGATTATTCTTCCAGGAATCCATGCGATCTCTGGGGCCCACCGCGTCCATGTTTCCCAGTTCGCGCTATCTGGCGAACGCCCTCACGCGCCCCATCGATTTCCGCTGCGCCCGCACCGTAGTCGAGCTAGGACCAGGCACCGGCGCCGTCACCAACGAAATTTTAAAGCGCCTGCGCCCCGACGCCAAACTCTTCGCCATCGATATCAATCCCATCTTCATCGATCACTTAAGCGCCACGTGCAACGATCCTCGCCTGATCCCTTTGCACGGCAGCGCCACCGATCTGCTTTCGCTCCTGACGTCGCACAATGTCGGCCCCGTCGATGCAATCGTTTCTTCACTCGGACTAACCGCCATGGAACACCGCGCCCGCATGTTCATCATGCGCCAGATCGGAGCGTGCCTGGCGTCGCACGGCACCATGACGCAATATCAATACGCCGGCCACTTCGAGATCGCAAAACTCAAGCTGGGCGGATTTAACGAAGCACGCTTCCTACGCAGATTTTTCGCCGACGTCAGCGTGGGCCGCGTGCTTCTGAATCTCCCCCCGGCGTTGGTTTTTACTTGCCGGAAGTAGTCCGTTAATAGAACAAATACTTGCGCCACTGATCGTCGCTCTTGCCCAGCAACCGCATCAAGTGCCGGCTAGTATGCAAACTAAACGGACGCGGCGTACGCGCCAAACGCATTCCCGCCTCGTCCGGAGTGCGGCTTCCCTTGCGATTATTACAAGCGTGGCAGCACGCCACCAGATTCTCCCACGTCGTTTCGCCGGCGCGCGAACGCGGGATCACGTGGTCGAGCGTAAGCTCATTCGTGTTGAAAGTCTTGTGGCAATACTGGCATGTATAGCGGTCGCGCATCAAAATATTCTTGCGCGACAGCGAGCGCGCCTGCATGGGAATGCGCCGGTATTCGAGCAAACGAATGACGCTCGGCACCGGCACCGCCTGCCGCGCCGAATGCACATGAGAACTCGACTGTTCCTCCGTCGATGCCACGCCTTTCAGCACCAGGACTAAAGCGCGCCGCGCCGCGCATACGTTAATCGGTTCGTAACTAGAGTTCAATACCAGGACCGGTCGATGCAAGCGCTCCTGGTGATGGTTTGCAATCACGTTGTGCCCCCTGCTTCCGCATTCATGGTCATCTCGAAACTTGTTAGCGCCAGACGCCGGTCGGTTCGCGCCAGCGCCAGCAGCGCCACATGCGCCGCCCCGGCCCGCTTCAACACCCGCGCGCACGCCGCCGCGGTCGAACCCGTAGTCAAAACATCGTCGACCAGCAACACCCGCGCGCCGTCGAAGCGCGCATTTCCTTTAACAGCGAATGCGCCACCGACGTTCACCCGCCGTTTCGCGTTGGTCAATCCCGCCTGCGGCGCCGTGGCCTTCACGCGCCGGACCGCCCGCCGCAGCGGCACGTTCCACTTCTTCGCGATCTCCTGCGCCAGCATCTCGGATTGATTGAACCCGCGCTCCCAGCGCCGCCGCCAATGCAGCGGCATCGGGACGATTACATCAAAGCGCTCCTCGCGCGGCAGCACACGCGCCAGAAATCCCGCCAGCGGCCGCGCCAAGGTATAAATCTTGTCGTACTTGAAAAGATGAATCAGCTTGCGCAGTGAGCCTTCATACGAGCCGTACGAATACACCGCGTCGAACCCCGTCAGGCCCAACCGGCACAGTGGACAGCGCCCGTTTTCATCCAGAGGAAAGTGATTCAGGAAAGGCGTGCGGCAGGCGATGCAGAAAAACTCGGCGGCTAGCGGCTGCGGATCGCTTAAGCAGCGCCCGCACACTGGAACACGCGAGAGGCCACGCAGAGCTTCACCGCAGACGCGGCACTCCTCAGGGAACACCAGGGGGAACGCCAGGTCAACAAGGCCGCAAAGTCCCCTCCCCGCGGCGCGGAGCAAACAATCCGGCGTAGACAGCCAGTCGCCTGTGGTACGGAGCAGGCTACTCGAGAAGACCCACCTCCACTGACACCTTCAGTGTACACCAGGGCGTAAAACTGATGAAGGCTGACCTACCAGAGAGCCTTGATGGCGTAGCGCCGGAACTCCGGATCGGCCGTCACAATCGGCATCCCCTCGATAGTCGCCTGAGCGACGCGTAGACGGTCAATCCCTTTAGCTCCTGCCGGCAGGGGCGCCGATCACTTTTTCATGGTGCTGGTAAAAGTTTCCGGTGGTGCGCGGCAAAAGCGTGTTCTCAAACGAAACTACTTGGCGTATACTGCAAAGAGTTTGGAAGCCAAGAATGGCCCAGACGCGGCGTGAACCGCGGCGTCCGGGTAAACAAAGCGGTCTACCCGGCGTGAAATTAGGGCGCTGCGTCCCGGCTAAACCTTAGGGAGGGAGCTACATGAAGAGGAACTTTTTCGCTAGCTTATCGGTGGTCGCGGTGGCTGGACTTTGCCTGGTGA
>JALYJH010000169.1 GCA_030775415.1 Acidobacteriota bacterium
CGGAAAGGCATGACGTTGAGCCAGATCAAAGCCGCCGATCCTACAAAGGAGTACCGCCCTCGCTACGGCACCGAATCCGGGCCCTGGACCACGGATGCCTTTGTCGAGGCGGTCTACCGGAGCCTCACCGCGAAAAAATGATGAGGCAGGTTGTGACAAGAAAAGCCCTGTGGATGGCTACCGCTTTTGCGCTGGGGGCAACTTGCGTTCTAGCGCAACAAAATGGGCCTGCTGCTGCCGCGCAGACGCCGAAAAGCGCGAAGGCGACCGCACCCATCGATCTTACTGGGTACTGGGTCTCCCTCGTCACCGAAGATTGGCGCTGGCGCATGGTCACCCCGTCAAAGGGAGATTACGCCAGCATTCCTATTACGCAAGCCGCGAAGGATCTGGCCGATACCTGGGATCCCGCGAAGGATGAGGCTGCGGGCGAGCAATGCAAGTCCTACGGTGCGCCTGCATTGATGCGGGTTCCCGGGCGCCTGCGCATCAGTTGGGAGAACGACAATACATTAAAAGTCGAAACCGATGCTGGCATGCAGACTCGGCTGCTCCACTTCGGCGACTGGAAGTCGCCCGGCGGAGCGCCAACCTGGCAGGGCGATTCCATCGCGAAATGGGAAACGCCACGGGCGCCGATAGCGGGCGGAGGGCAGTCGAGAACATTGAAGGTGGTTACGGACCACCTACGGCCTGGATATTTACGCAAGAACGGGGTCCCCTATAGCAACAAGACTCTCCTGACAGAGTATTGGGAACTGTTCAAGGAGCAGAACGGCGACCAGTGGCTGGTGATTACGACGCTGGTTGAAGACCCGATTTATTTGCAGGGCCCATGGGTGGTCGGTCTGCATTTCAAACGAGAGCCTAACGGCGCTAAGTGGGATCCTGCGCCTTGTTCATCCAGGTGGTAGCGGTCCATCGTGCGTAAAGACGAGTGGGGTCTGAATATGATCAAGCGAATGACAACGGTGACTGCCATGGCTATGGCTATGATGACGCTGACAAGCATTCCAGCGGCGGCTCAGGTCGATCTGTCCGGCCAATGGGCGGGCCTCTATCACTCTGACTGGCAGGAGCGTTATGGGCCCGGCCCTGACGTGGCCGACTACCTGGGTCTGCCGCTCAGCGACGCCGGCCGCGCGAAAGCCGACGCTTGGGAAGCTTCCGTACAGACGCTGCCGGAGCGCCAGTGCATCCCCCATCCGTTCCCCTACAGCCTGCGCGGCCCCGCGGCTCTCAAGATCTGGGCGGAAACTGATCCGGTTTCCGGCCGCACGGTGGCCTGGAAGATGTACGGAACGTTCGGACGCGCCACCCACACCGTGTGGATGGACGGCCGTCCGCATCCTTCCAAGAACGCCCGTCATACGTGGGAAGGATTCACCACCGGACAGTGGGACGGCGACGTGCTGTCCACTTACACGACGCACATCAAAATAGGTTACCTGCGGCGCAACGGAGTCCCCAGCAGCGATCTTACAACGGTCACCGAGCACTGGAGGAGGCATGGCGACATACTAGCCGCCACGGTAATCGTCTACGATCCGATCTACCTTACCCAACCGGATATACATACCATCAATTGGCGCCTCGACTTGACGCAACAAGTTCTCCCTACGCCGTGCGAGCCCGTGGTCGAGGTGTCGCGGCCCAAAGGGACGGTGCCGCATTATTTGCCGGGCCAGAATCCGTTCCTGAATGAGGTCAGTAAGCTATACAACATTCCGCTCGAAGCGGTGCGCGGCGGCGCGGAGACGATGTACCCGGAGTATCGCAAGAAGCTCAAGGATGTATACACCGCACCGGCAATGTGCACGCGTTATTGCTGCGGTTGGGGTGGCGGAGGAGTCCCTCTTGGCCCAGGAAATTCGAACTGCGTGACCACCGACCGGCGGCAGACACATAACCCTTAGTAGGCTGTTCCTTCCCCCACAGGAGCGGCTCTAGTGTTCCTTGCCACACCGGCCTTAGTAAGGCAAAAGGCTTAAAACCCCGCGGACCCAGCCTCAGCCACCGCGTGGTCCTGATCACCTGATCCACCGCTCACGCCAATCGCTCCCACAATTTTTCCGTCCTTCTTCAGGGGAATTCCACCGGCGAAGATCATGATCTTCCCGTCGTTGGACGCATGAATTCCGAAAAACTGTCCCCCGGATTGGGAATGCGGCGCAAGGTCTTTGGTCGCGATGTCAAACGCCCGCGCTGTGTAGGCCTTTTTTTGCGAGATATCGATACTGCCGATCCACGCGCCGTCCATCCGCACGTGAGCGACTATGTTGCCGCCGCCGTCGGCAACGGCGATATTCATGGGCTGTCCAATCTGCTGCGCCTTCTTCTCCGCGGCGGCAATTACCCTACGGGCATCTTCTAAACCAACCATCGATCCTCCAATGTGAACTGACGCCAAGGACGCTCGCGTGATCGCGAATCGTACCAGCGCACTTTAGTTTCCCTCGTGCTTGGCGGGCCGTCAAATCGGAAGTTTCTAACGCCAAATAGGCGAAACCTATCAAGTACCGGGCCGCGGTACTTGTAACGCAAGGCTGCGATGGGAGAAACTTCGTAATGCTGAACGGACGAATCCTTACCGCGAGGATGGCTTGCGCTTTTTCGGCGAAGGGGCTTTGGGCTTCAATGAAACCGCCACATTAAAAAATGCCTCTGCCAGTGGGAACGTTAAATCTCCATCCGGAATCATCACGCCGACGGCAATAGGCGCACTGTCGGAAGGGAGGAGCGGAATGCACTTCAGATCCGCTCCGGCCTCGGAGGCCGCGGTTAGGGACCGCGGAAGAATCGAAGCCCACTGCCCCGACCGAACCTGCGCGTAAAGAGCGGTAACCGAATTCGTCTCAACGTGCGCGATGTTAAGTCCAAGTTGGCTCAAAATGTCCCGGACAGGCGAATTACCCGGTTGCATCTCTGCGGAGAGAAGGCAGAGTGGAACTTGCGACGCTTCCTTCCAGGAGATCGACTTGCGGAGGGAAAGCGGGTGGCCCTTGCGAGTCAAAAACGAGTATTCCTCGACGTAGAGCGGATGGCTTCGCCCTTGTCGCCGAACGGTTTCTTCGAGGTACGTGATCGCGACGTCGAGTCTCAAATCCTGAAACGCCCGTTGGATTTCCGTGGGACTGAGGTCCACAATTTTTACCATTACATGGGGGTGATTCTTTTGAAACAGCGACGTTATCTGGGAAGCTGCCGGGATGGCCGATGCGACAACGCCGACCTGAAGATGTCCCAGGGCTTCACCTCTCTGGCTCTCCAAATCGCGGCGAAGGCGCTCACACTCCACCGCCATGCGATTGGCGAAGGCTAGAACTCGCTCCCCATGATCGGTCAGGCCACTGTATCGCTGGCCGCGCTTCAGGATCATGATTCCCATCTCAGCTTCCAGATGCCGCAATGCTGCTGAGAGAGTGGGTTGCGAAACGTGGCAGGCCTCGGCGGCGCGCGCGAAGTGTCTCTCTTTTGCCAGTGCGATAAGATACTCAAGTTTACGAATAATCATTTGTCGACGGCTGCCGCGGGAACCGGCACCAAATTTCTTACACATTCTAACTCAGATCGCCAACGTTCACGACGATTATTCGCACCAGCACGCGACTCCCACAGGCAATCTGATTTCACCTTGCGCGCGGCCAGCACATTCGCCATTACCAAGTACCGCAAGTCTCCGGCGTAGGTCATCAATCCGGCGATGGAACTCGAAACTATGGGTAATTTGGCGTCGCTCTCCTCCGCGGGATCAAGATCGAATAGTATAGTAGTTGGGTGATTTAGCTTTCCGGTACTCGCGATTGACTTTCGGGAGGAAGCGGTCCTATAATTTTTGTCACGAAGGATAAATTATGAGAAATGGATCTGTTACGTTAGCATTCCTCGTGCTGTCTTGCACGGCGTTCGGCCACCACTCTTTTGATGCTGAGTTTGACAGCGATAAGGCCGTTTCACTGGATGGCACCGTCACCAAAGTAGAGTGGATCAATCCACATTCATACATCTACATCGACGTCATTGGCAAGGACGGGAAAGTAACCAACTACGCAGTCGAAGGCGGCCCGGTAGGAATGTTGCGCCGCTGGGGCATTACAAAAGATATGTTGAGTCCCGGCGAGAAAATACACATAAACGGCTACGCCTCGAAAGATGGCTCCGCCCGTTTGGCTGGTAGGGAGTTCGTGCTGCCGGATGGAAGCAAGAAGCAAATGGGGCCTCTGGTTAAGCCGGTCCAGTAGCGCGGACCTGCGAGGCGATTCATGATGCAAAGAATGCTGATTGCCTGCGCGGCCTGCGGGATCGCAATGGCGCAAGCCCCGGGAGGAGCCCCCTCCAGAAAAGATATTGAACACGGTACGGCGCCTGGAATCGCGTTGCCTCCTTCCGGTAAGCCGCTGCCTAAAATGTCCAACGGCAAACCGGATTTGTCAGGAGTATGGATACTCCCGCCATCGACGAACGGGGAGGGCGGCGGACCCTACAAGCCGGAGATTCTTCCCAAAGTACGAGCGTTAGCAAAAGACAATACAGCGGACCCTGGCGTGCATTGCTTCTTGCTGGGAACCCCTCGCGTAACCACTTGGGGCCTGTTTCCGTTCAAAATTATTCAGTCTCCCAAGGAGACCATTATCCTCTACGAGGCGATGCGCACTTTTCGGGATATTCCCACAGACGGACGAGGCCATAGTCGTCTTCCCGACAATACATTCATGGGCGAATCCATTGGCCACTGGGAAGAGAACACGTTGGTTGTGGATACCATTGGTTTCAATGACAAGACTTGGCTCGCTGACGGCGGATCTATTCACAGCGAAGATTTACATGTCATAGAGCGCTATACGCCCACGGCGGACGGCAGAATACATTACGAGGCAGTAGCGGAAGATCCCAAGATGCTTACGCGGCCATGGAAAATTGCAGACGGGGTGTTAGGTGCGTCTCCTGGTGGGGACATGATCTCCGAGTACGAATGTATTGAAGGCAACCGGGACCTCGATCATTTGTCCAAATAGTCCAGGCTGAGATTGCCATGAGTAGCATCTCGGTATAACGCTAGCATCAAAGTTGCGAGCCTTATGCCCGTTCGCTTGCCGCTTTCCAAAACGCTAAGAGATTGCAGTGGTCCAACGATTTTCCCAGGCCGTGCTTTCCCCAGTGGGACCGTGCATGCCAACCGGCTTGCTATGTTTAAAGCTTGTAGCTCAGAACAGGACGGGACGGGTGCGTCGCGAAACTTTCATTATTACGTGTTTTCTGGCTTTTGCCGCAAGCGGATGGTCCCAGTCGGCGCCAGCGACGGCGACAATCCCTCTCGCAGGTCACGTGACCGACTTGGCGTTTAAGCGCATACCGAATGTTGCTGTCACCTTAAAAACGATCGGATCCGATAAAGAGATTTCGCGAGTGGAGACCGATCCAGCTGGAGAGTTCAGATTCCCCGCCGTTCCGTCTGGGGCGCACGAACTGCATTTTGAAAAAGCCGGATTCATGCCGGTCAGCTTCCCAATCCAGACGTCGTCAGAAGAGAAGGAACTTGATATTGGGTCCGTCATTCTCCAGAAGGCAAAGTAACACCGGCGTTCAAATGGAGCGTTTTTGCGTTTCGGTCGGATCGATGTGGAACAAAACCAAGCGCTATCTTTCGGCTAGTTGGTTCATTCTCGGGGTCCGCGGCGTTACTGTGGATCAGGTGGCCACATCCTATATGTGTGTTGCCTAAGGGAAGGGGCGTTCTGTTCCTCCAAACAGGCGCTCCACCCTTTGACGAACGGCGACCAACCGTTGCTATTCCCCGAATGAGGTCGGCGTAAGATTCAACAGAACAGAGTCATTCGGAGTTGGTTGATGGAAAAAATGCAAGATGGAATCTGGATCATAGACGCGGAAGGCAAGACCCTTTTCGCCAATGCGCGCATGGCCGAGATTTTAGGTGCTCTCGTTGATCAGATGATCGGACAAAGCTCATTTGAGTATGTCTATCCAGACGATATGTCAGCGGCCCAGCGTTTGTTCGAAAGCAAGGTGCGTGGCGATTCCAAGCCATTCCATTTTCGACTCCGCCGCAAGGACGGGTCTGCGATCTGGGTCGATGTGCAGGGGACGCCGTTGCAAAATGCCGCCGGCGCTTTCAACGGCATCGTAGGCACCTTCACGGTGCGGGGATGAGTTGCAAGAGCCCGCTGTTTCGCGAGGAATGCCGCGCGTTTGGTTCACGGCATCGTTAGCCACTTTTGTCGTAGTTGGCGCGTTACTCTATAGACAGCAAACCATAAAGGCCCTTGAAGGGCA
>JALYJH010000170.1 GCA_030775415.1 Acidobacteriota bacterium
CCGGCCAGCCCAAGCCCGGAGCCGTGGTTCTGGTGGACGCGAAACCTACTACCGGCGGTCGTGTCCCGCTGCTGGTCACGCAGAATTTCGGCCGCGGCCGCACGGCGATCTTCGCGACAGGCGGAAGTTGGCGCTGGCAGATGCTGCAGCCTCTGGCCGACAAGAGCCACGAAATGTTCTATCAGCAACTGCTGCGCTGGCTGGTATCCGACACGCCGCGCAAGGTCACCGCGTCGATGCCCAAGCAATTGATATCTGACGACTCGCACGTCAGCCTGCGCGCCGAAGTTCGTGACCGTACTTATCTGCCCGCCTCTGACGCGAAAGCCGAAGCGCACATTCTTGGACCTGACGGCATCGCCGAGTCCATCGAAATGCGTCCGGATCCTATCGAGTCCGGCATCTACACCGCTGACTGGACCACGCCCAAACCGGGTTCATACCTAGTCGAAGTAACCGCCTCGCGCGGTACTGAGGAATTAGGCCGCGACACCATGACCTTCCGCCGCGAAGACGGCGTCGCCGAGAATTTCCACATCCAGCAGAATCGCGAGCTGCTGGAAAAATTGTCCTCTGAAACCGGCGGCCGTTACTACACGCCGCAAGATGCGCAAAAATTGGGTAAGGACATCAGCTACTCGGAAGCTGGCATCACAGTGCGTGAAACCCGTGACCTGTGGGACATGCCCATTGTCTTCCTGGTGCTGCTGGGCCTGCGCGCGGGAGAATGGCTGCTGCGCAGAAAGTGGGGTGTGATTTGAAGAAGCTGTCTTACGCCGCCGCGCTGCTGCTTACAGCAAGCGCCCTGCAAGCCGAAACCTTTTACCTCACCATCGCCGGCCTTGGCGGTGAACAGGAATACGAACAGCGCTTCACCGGCTGGGCTTCCGATCTCGACAAGATTTTCAAGAGCGAACCGGGCTCGCAAGTGATCACCATCTCTGGAGCCCAGGCCACGCGCGCCGCGATCCAGGCAAAATTGTCGGATCTCGCCAAGCAAACCAAGCCCGACGATCACCTGGTGCTGCTCCTGATCGGCCACGGTAGCTACGACGAGTCGGATTATAAGTTCAACATCCCTGGACCCGATATCACCGCCACCGAACTCGCGTCGTTGCTCGATAAAATTCCCGCGCAGCAGGCCATCATCGACATGACCAGCGCCAGCGGCGCCACGATTCCGATTCTGCAAAAATCCAAACGCATCCTGATCACCGCCACCAAGTCCGGCACCGAGAAGAACGCCACCGTTTTCCCGCGCTACTTCATCGAAGGCCTGCGCGATCCGGCCGCCGACGCCGACAAGAACGAAGTGATCACCGTCCTGGAAGCCTTCCGCTACGCCGAAGCGAAAACCGCCAGGTTCTACGACGAACTGAAGCGCCTCTCCACCGAGCATCCTCTTATAGAAGACGCCGGCAAAGGCGAAGGCGTGAAAGCACCCTCGGTCGAAAATGGCGAGGGCATGATCGCGGGCAGGTTCGCGCTGCTGCACACCGGTTCCGCCGTCGCCATGGCCAAGGATCCTGAAAAGCTGAAGCTGCTCAAAGAAAAAGAAGGCATCGAAGAAAAGATCGACGAATTGAAATACCGCAAGGCATCCATGGCCGTGGCCGAGTACCGCCAGGAATTGACCAAATTGTTAGTCGATCTGGCTAAGACCCAGGAGGCGCTCGACAAATGAAACGCCTGCTGCCCTTGCTTATTCTGTGCTTGCCGCTCTTCGCGCAAGCCCCCGCCACCCCTCCTGACGCATTACGCTGCGAAGCTTTGCGCCATAAAGGCGATCCCAACGCCCGCGCCTGCTATCAGGGCCTGACCCGCGCCCTCGACCCCGCCGTCCAAGCCGAAGGCTTCTGGGGCATGGGCGATTACCGCTCCGCCAATGACGCCTTCCGCGCCGCCCTCAAACTCCGCGACAAAGATCCCGCGCCTCGCGTGCGCTGGGGCCGCATGTATCTGGATCACTGGCAACCGGCGGAAGCGCAGGACCTGTTTCAGGAAGCCATCAAGATCAAAGAAGACTACGCTCCGGCGCTCCTGGGCATGGCGCTGGTCTCGGGCGAACAGTTTGAAGGCCAAGCCATTAGCTTCGCCGAGAAAGCCCTGAAGGCCGATCCCAAAATTTACGAAGGCTACGAAGTGATCGCGCGCGTGCACCTCGAAGACGGCAATCCTCCCAAAGCCGCCGAGGCCGCCCATAAGGCTCTCGACATTTATCCGGAAGCGCTCGACGCCATGGCCGTGCTCGGCACCATCGATTTGCTCGATGACAAGGGCACTTCTCCCTGGATGACCAAGGTTTTCACGATAAATCAGCACTACGGCAACGCCTACGCCATCGCCGGGCACTTTTTTATCATTAATCGCCGCTACGAAGAGGGCATCGCGCAATACCGCAAGGCTCTGGAACTGGAACCCACTCTCCAGAGCGCGCGCTCCGAAATGGGCGTAAATATGATGCGCCTGGGCCAGGAAGAGGAAGCCCGCAAGCAACTCGAAGAGGCTTACAACGCGGGCTATCAGAACCCGGAGACCGTGAATTCCCTGCGCCTGCTCGATAGCTACAAGAACTACGACACCTTCCGTACCCCCACTACTATTCTGCGCCTGAGTAAAAAAGAATCCGCGCTGCTCGACCCCTATTTCCAGGAAGAATTCGATCGCGCTCTCGCCACCTACGAAAAAAAATACCACTACAAGCTGACACGCCCAGTGCAGATCGAAGCCTATCCCAACCACGATGACTTCGCCGTCCGCACGCTGGGAATGCCCGGACTCGGCGCGCTCGGCGTTACCTTCGGCTACGTAGTCGCCATGGATTCCCCCAGCGCGCGCCCGCCCGGTCAATGGCATTGGGCCAGCACCATGTGGCACGAACTGAGCCACGTATACGCGCTGGAGATGACCAACTTCCGCGTCCCCCGTTGGTTCACGGAAGGCCTCGCGGTGTACGAAGAAACCGCCGCCTCTCCCGATTGGGGCGATCGCCTCGACCCAGGCGCGATCAATGCCATCAAGGGCAAAAAGCTTCTGCCCGTCGCTGATCTGGACCGCGGCTTTATGCATCCCACCTATGGCGAGCAGGTCACCGTGTCGTACTTCCAAGGCGGGAAGATCTGCAGCTACATCGCCCAGGAGTGGGGCTACGATAAACTGATCGCCATGCTCCACGACTTCGGCGACAAGCTTTCTACCCCCGAAGTGATCGAAAAAGAGCTGCACATGAAGCCCGAGGAGTTCGACAAAAAATTCCTCGCGTGGCTGGAGCCGCAGACCCAAAAGACCGTCGACAACTTCGATGAATGGCGCAAGCGCGTGCGCGTGCTTTCGGGTCTCATCAAGGACAAGAAATGGGATGACGCCATTAAAGAAGGCGAAGCCATCCGCGACATGTACACCGAGTATGTCGAGAAAGGCAGCGTCTACGAATTCCTGTCGCAAGCCTGGCTCGCCAAAGGCGACAAACTCAAAGCCATGGCCGAACTGGAGCGTTACTCCAAAGTCGGCGGCCGCGATCCCGAAACTCTCAAGCAGCTTTCCGAGCTACTCCTCGAACAAGGCCGCAAAAAAGACGCCGCCGCCGTCCTCGAACGGCTCAACCTGATCTACCTGGCCGACGAAGAGGCGCACAGCCGGCTGGGCGCCATCAGTCTCGATCTCGGCAACGCCAAGGTCGCCGCCCGCGAATATCAAGCCGTGCTCAACCTGAAGCCGACCGACCCCGCCGCCGCGCACCTGGGCCTCGCGGTCGCCTACAAAATGGAAAATCGCATCGACGACGCCCGCGAAGAAGTGATATCCTCGCTCGAAGCCGCGCCAGGTTTTAAACCGGCCCAAAAACTTTTGTTAGAACTGAGTGGGAAAGAATAAAACCCAAATGTCCACACCCGCAGAAAACATGACAGACGCCGCCGGTTTGCAGGAACGGATTGCGCGTTTCCAGAAGGCTCAAGAAGCCATCGTTTCCCAGGTTCGCAGGGTGATCGTGGGACAGGAAGAGGTCATCGATCAAGTCATGGTCGCGCTGTTCGTGGGCGGACACTGCTTGATCACCGGGCTTCCCGGCACGGCGAAAACACTGCTGGTCCGTACCCTGGCTTCGGCGCTCGGCCTCGAATTCCGCCGCATCCAGTTCACGCCAGACTTGATGCCTTCCGATATCACCGGCACCGACATCATCGAAGAAGATCCCACCACCGGGCGCCGCACCTGGACCTTCGTCCCCGGCCCGATTTTCTCCAACGTGCTGCTGGCCGACGAAATCAACCGTACGCCTCCCAAGACGCAATCGGCCTTGCTCGAGGCCATGCAGGAGCGCTCCTGCACCGTGCGCGGTAATCAGTACACCATCAAGCCGCCCTTCTTCGTGCTGGCCACGCAGAACCCCATCGAACTCGAAGGCACCTATCCGCTGCCCGAAGCCCAGCTCGACCGTTTCATATTTAATGTGCTGCTCGATTACCTCTCGGCCGAACACGAACTGAAAGTGCTGGATCTCACCACTACCACCCACGTCGCGCAAGCCGAGGCAGTCACCACCGCCGAAGAGATTCTGGACTTTCAACAGGTAGTCCGCATGGTGCCCATCGCCGATTCGATCGCGCGCTACGCCGTGAATCTGGTGCGCGCCACCCGCGCCACCGATCCCTCCGCGCCCGACTTCGTGAAAAAGTACGTAAACTTCGGAGCCAGCGTCCGCGCCGCGCAATTCTTAGTACTCGCGGCCAAAGCCCGGGCGTTGATGAAGCGCCGCTATCACGTGACTTATGAGGATGTCACCCTCCTCATGAAGCCCATCCTGCGCCATCGCATTCTGCTGAACTTTCAGGCCGAGTCCGATCACCTCACGCAGGACGACATCCTGAGCAAATTGCTGGAGGCCATGCCCGCGCCTAGAGAATAGGCGCTTGGGCCTTCCCCGATGTTGCAGCGTTTCTTAGACCCGACCACTCTCGCCGGCATCTCCGGTCTGGATCTGGTGGCGCGAACCGTCGTCGATGGCTTCGTCGCGGGACTCCATCGCTCGCCTGATTTCGGCTTTAGCCAGGAGTTCGCCGAATACCGCGCCTACACGCCCGGCGATGACCTGCGCCACGTGGATTGGAACGTCTTCGCCCGCACCGAGCGAGCCTACCTGAAGCGCTACCGCGGCGAGACCAACTGCCAGTTGACCATTCTGCTCGATTGCAGCCGCTCGATGAAGTTCACGTCTCACAAAATCGACAAGCTGGAATATTCGCGCTACCTCACCGCATCCCTTTGTTACCTGGCCAAAATGCAGCGCGACGCCGCCGGCTTGATCGTATTCGATGATGAAGTACGCAACTTCATCCCGCCATCCACGCGCCAAGGCCAGTTAGCGCGCTTGCTTCACGCTGTTGAAAAAGCCGAGGTCGGCAACCGCACCGACTACGAAAAACCCTTCTCTCACGTGCGCGAATTTCTGCACCGCCGCGGTCTCATCGCCGTGATTTCCGATTTCTGGGAGCCGCCCGAGCAAGTGATCAAAACTATTGCTCCGCTGCGCTTCCATGGCAACGAAGTCGTGCTGTTCCACATCCTCGATCCCGAAGAGATCCGCCCCAAGTTCCGCGACCCTGCGCTGCTCGAAGACCTGGAATCCGGCGCGACGCTCGAAGTCTCCCCCGAATACGCGTCTAAAGAATACCCCGCGAAAATCGACGCGCATCTCGAAGAAATTCGTTCCAAAGCCAAGGGCGCTGGCTTGGATTATTTCCTGATCGACACCGGCCGTCCGCTCGACGCGGCCTTGCGCGAGTACTTGGCTATCCGCAGGGGGCGCATGTAAATGGGTTTTTTCACTCCCTGGTTTTTAGCGGGAGCCCTTGCAGTAGGATTGCCCATCTGGCTGCACTTACTCAAGCGCCACAAAACCGATCCGAAACTTTTCCCTTCGCTGATGTTCTTTGAATATCGCGAGACCAGTTCCGTAAAACACCGCCGCCTGGATCACATCTTACTCTTCATCCTGCGAACCCTGATGATCCTCCTGCTGGCACTGCTGTTCGCCAGCCCCTTCATTCGCCGCTCCGCCGCTGCCTCCGACGGCAAAAAGCTAACGGTAGTCGCCATAGACCGCTCCTTCAGCATGCGTGACGGCGACCGCCTCGCCCGCGCCAAAGACCAGGCCCAGCAGGTGCTCGCCAATCTCAAGCCTGGCGACCAAGCCCAAGTAATCGCGCTCGCCGGACAGGTCCAGTCTTTAACGCAAGTTGTGAATGACCCCGGTGCCCTGCGCGCCGCCGTAGCCGCCGTGCAGCCCGGCGA
>JALYJH010000171.1 GCA_030775415.1 Acidobacteriota bacterium
GATAGTCGGTTTCAAGGAGAAAGGCGCCGGGGATCCATTCGCCGTTTTCGAGACTGTGATCGACGCGCAGGCGGATGCCGGGGACGGAGCGCGGGCGCAGGTCTAAAATCCATGTTGACTCATGCGGCGTTGACTCATGCGACGTTAACTCATGCGAGACGACTGCGGTTTCCCAATCGAACAGCCAGGCGTGTTCGGCGGGACCGGTGCGGGGGCCGGTCTGGCGGCGCACGGTAAAGCCGGGGCGGGGCTGGGCGCGACGTTGGATCATTAAGAATCCGTAGACCAGAGCCTGGACATGCAGATTTTCGAAGAACGCGCGCCAGTCAGCGATGTCGCTCACCGGGCCTTTCTTGGCGATGACGGATTCGGCGGCCCATTCGCGCGGGGTGCGGGTGATGCGCTGGACGAAGGCTACGTCGAACTCTTTCGCGGCGGGCCCTAACCATTCGCGCAGGCGCTGCTCGAAGGGCAGGCTGCGGTCGCTGCCCATGGTGAGTCCATAGAAGCGTCCGCCGGGGCGGAGGTGGCGCGGCAAGCCTTCAATGATGCGGCGGACGATTTGCTCGCCATCCTGGCCGCCGCTGTCGAAGATCAGTTGCGGGCGGTAGACGGGCACATAAGGCGGGTGAGCGACGATGCGGTCGAAGGTGAGATCACCGGCGGGTTCGTAGAGATCGCCTTGCGCGGCGGTGAAATTCGCGACGGCGTTCAGGCGGCGGTTGAATTCGGCGAACACGGTGGAGCGTTCGGTGATGTCGTAGGAATAGGCGTGGGCGGCGCCGTCGCGGGCAGCTACTAGCGCGGCGATGCCGGTGCCGGCGCAGAGATCGAGGAATGCATCGCAGGGGCCGGGTGGGATGAGGTCCAGAAACAAGGCAGTGTTGGGGATCATGGCGGGATACACGAAGTCGTCGGGCGGGCGGTGCTGGTTGCCTTCGAGGGGAGTGGGGCGGTCGGAGACGATGTAGAGATCGCGCAATGGATGCAGCATGACGGTTCCGGAGAGCAGGCTGGGGTCGGCGGCATGCGGCACGGTCAAGCCCAGGGCGGAGAAAAGTTCTAGAGGCAAAGCACGGGCTGTGTCGCGGGGGACGGGTTGGTTTTCGAGGAACAGGCGGATGAGGATGTCGAGGGGGTCCGGGTTTTGCGCCAGAGGCCGCGGGGGCGGGCGGTGCTCGGGCGTGAATTGAAACTGCGAGATTTTCTGGAGATGCAGGCGCTCGCAGATGGCGGCCTCAGTGAAGCGGGCGGCGAGTAGGGCGGAACGCAGCGCGGAGAAAACGTCGCCGCTGGCGAGGCGCAAGGGGATGGGATTTGGCGCGAGGTCAGGCACGCTCGGCGCTCCAATGGCGGTCTGTGATTTGGGCGACTTTTACGTCGGCGAGACCGCATTCGCCCAGCATTTCGCGCACTTCCGCGAGGGTGAGGGCGGCGTGCAGGGAGTCCGCAAAAAGGGTGCGCTGGAGGGGGCTCCAGTGCGCGGCGTGGACATCGACCAGGTGCGCGAGGGATTGGGCGGTTTCAGGGCGCACGAGATCGCGGATCAGAATGGGCGCGAGGGGGCGGGCAACACGGGCGATTTCGTGGAACACGGCGCGAGGGTCGGGGATGTGATGGATGAGGCTATTGGAGGTGATCATGCCTATGGAGCGATCGGCGAAGGGAACGTGTTTGGCGTCGGCGGCTAGCAGGTGGAGATTGGTGCCGTTGCGGGCGCGGTTGCGCGCGGCGACGGCCAGCATTTCGGTAGACATCTCGACGGCGCAGACGCGCGTGGCGGGCAGAAGGGGGCACATCGCGAGGGGAATTTTGGCGTTGCCGGAGCCGAGGTCGGCGATCAGGGTAACGGCGGCAGCGGTGGCTAACTGAGCGGAGCGCTCGGCGAAGAGCCGGTCAGTGGCGCTGAAATCCATGTCGTCGTAGGCGACGGCTTCGCCGGCCCGGGACATCACTTCGGGTTCGAGCACGCGTGGCAGGGCCATGTTGTTACACTTGTAGTTTCCGCCCAAAAGCTTCTGTTATGCAATCCATCCAAGAACTCGTGGAGCGCGCGCTCGCCCACATCGCGCAGGCTGATTCGCTGGCGGCGCTGGAGCAGGCACGGGTGCAGTATGTGGGGAAGTCGGGCGAACTGACGGCGCAAATGAAGCTGTTGAGCTCGCTGGCCGCGGAAGAGCGCAAGCCCTTCGGGCAGGCGGTGAACGCGGCCAAGAACCGGATCGAGGAAGCCATTGAAGCGCGGCGCGCGGGTTTGGAGGAAACGGCGATGCCGGCGGGTCCGGAGCTGGATGTAACGCTGCCCGGAAGGCGGCGGTGGGCGGGCCGGGTTCATCCCATGACGGCAACCGCCGAGGCTATGAAGAAAATTCTGATGGGGCTGGGATTTTCCTATGACGATTATCCGGACATCGAGAGCGAATACTATAATTTCGACGCGCTGAATACGCCGGCGTGGCATCCGGCGCGGGATATGCATGACACGTTTTACGTGGGCCAGGGGCAGTTGCTGCGCACGCATACCACGGCGTTTCAGGCTCGCGTGATGCGCGCAAGCGGGGGGCAAGTGCCCATTCGCGCGATGACCACGGGCCGCTGCTACCGCGCGGACGATATCGACGCATCGCACTATCCGATTTTTCAGCAACTGGACGCGTTCGCAGTGGGGCGGAAACTGAGCATGTCGGATCTGCGCTGGACGCTGACGGAACTGGCGAAGGGGCTGTTCGGAGAGGAAACGAAGTTGCGTTTCCGGCCTAGCTACTTTCCATTCACGACGCCCAGCGCGGAGGTGGACGTCAGCTGCGTGGTGTGCCGGCAAAAGGGCTGTGCGCTCTGTTCGCGAACGGGGTGGCTGGAAGTGCTGGGCAGCGGGATGATGCGGCCGGAGGTGCTGCGCGCGGGCGGGCTGGATCCGGAAAAGCACCAAGGGTTTGCGTTCGGCATGGGCGTCGACCGCACGACCATGCTGCGGCATCAGATCAATGACATCCGCCTGCTCTACGACAACGAGGAAGCGTTCCTGCGCCAGTTCTAAATCATGATCGTCAACACTGGATGGTTGTTGGATTACTTGTCGCCGAGAGTGCCTTTGGCGGAGCTGCTGACGGCGTTGCCTCGAGTGGGGCTGGACGTCGAGGCGACGCATGTGCTCGCGCAGGAGTTGGCGGCAGTGCGGGTGGGGTTTATTCGCTCGAAGAAGCCGCTTGAAGGGACGGCGGATAAATTCGTCTGCGAAGTGGAAGTGGCGCCGGGGGACGCGCGCGAGATCGTGGCGGCGTCGGCGCACCCGCTGGAGGTGGGCTGGGGCGTGCCGGTGGCGCTGGCGGGGACGGAATTGCCGACGGGGGTTTCGATTCACGAGGAGCACTTTCATGGAGTGCTGTCGCGGGGCATGATTTGCCTGGACGGCGAGCTGGGGATGACGGCGAGCGGGACGGGCTTGCAGGTGTTTCGCGATGAGGCGCTGCTGGGCAAGAGCTTGCCGGAGGCGATGGAGATCAGCGAGGCGCTGGTGCACATGAAGGTGTATCCGAATCGGCCCGACTGCTTGGGGCTGATCGGCATTGCGCGGGAACTGGCGGCGCTGTTAGGACTGAAACTGGTGTTGCCGGAGGCGCCACAACCGGACGTTCGGAGTGGCGCGGCGATGCCCGTGAAGATGCAGGATCGCGGGGCGTGCACGCGCTACACGTGTCAGGCGATCAGCGGCGTTCGCGTGGGGAAATCGGCTCCGTGGATCGCCAGCCGGCTGCTGGCAACGGGATCGCGGCCCATCAACAATGTGGTCGACATCACAAATTTCGTGATGAAGGAATGGGGGCAGCCGCTGCACGCTTTCGATTTACAGAACGTGCGCGAGCGGGTGGTGGTGCGGCGATTCAAGAAGGGCGAGAGTTTGCGCTTGCTGGATGGGCGCACGGTGGAGGGCGGAGAGGACGCGCCGCTGGCGATTGCGGATGCCCGGGCAGCGATGGCGCTGGCAGGGATTATGGGCGGCGAATTCTCAGGAATCAGCGATCAAACGACTAGCGTCCTACTGGAGGCGGCGCATTTCGAAGCTACGAACATTCGCATGACGAGCCGGCGGTTGGGCGTCAGCTCGGATTCGTCATACAGGTTTGAGCGCGGGCTGGATCCTAACGAGACGCTGGAGGGCGCGCGGAATCGTGCCACGGCGCTGCTGTTCTTAGAGGCGGGGGCGCAAGCGGCGGGGCCGGTCACCGATGTGTATCCGAAGCGCGCGAAGGGTGCGGTATTTGCGCTGCCGGCGGAGCGGGTGAGCGGCTACCTGGGCATCCCGGTAACGCGCCAGCAGATTTATGAGAGCCTGACTCGACTGGGTTATGAATGTTCTGAAAATCTGAAGCGTATTCAAGCGCCGACGTGGCGCGTGGATGCCAGCGATCCGGCGGTGCTTATCGAAGACGTGGCGCGGGTGATTGGGTACGATGCGATTACCGCTGCGCCGAGCGCAGAAACGCCGACGGCGGGTGCCAGCACGGCGCTCGACGCGGCGCGGCAGACGAGTCGCGCGATGCTGGCCGCGAATGGATTTCTGGAATTGCGCGGCGTGCCGCTGGAGCCGCTGGAAGGCGAAGCGCAGTTTTCGCAGCTTGCGGGCGCGTCAGTGGTGCTGCAGAATCCGTTGAATACAGATCTGGCGCGGCTGCGGCGGTCTTTGGTGCCGTTCCTGGTGAAGACGGCCGCGCTGAATGCGCGGCGGCGGGCTACAACCTTTCGCTATTTCGAAATCGATAAGATTTTTTCGCGGCCCACGGGCGAACCGGTCGAGCATTGGGCGCTGGGAATTCTGATGGGTGGCGCGGCGAACGATGTGGACTGGTCGACGCGGCGCGAGGTGGACTTTTTCGATCTGAAGGGCGTGGTGGAGTCGGTACTCGAAGCGTTACGGGTCACGGGGGCATCGTTTGAGGCGGCGCCGGTGGACGGTTACGCCGCGGGAACGGCTGCGCGGGTAATGATCGGCGGCGAGGCGGTGGGTGCGATGGGACAGGTGGGGCGCGAACTACTGGCCGCCCACCGCATTCAAACGGCGGTATTCGCGGCGGAGTTGTTCTTGGGGCGATTGGTGGCGGCGCAACGTCCGCCGGCGGTGTATGAACCATTGCCGCGCTTCCCGGGAGTTTATCGCGATTTATCTTTTGTGGTGAAGAAAGATGTCGCTTACGCGGCGATGGAGCAGGCGATTCGCGCGGCGGCGGGACCGTACCTTGAAACAGTGGAGTGCATCGACGTGTATGCGGGAAAGGGCATCGGCCAGGATAGCCGCAGCATGGCGGTAGCGATGGCGTTTCGGGCGGCGGACCGCACGCTTTCATCGGAAGAAGTGGCAGGCGCGGTCGAGCAGGTGATTGCGAAGTTAGCGCAGGCGTTCGGCGCGGAATTGCGCAGCCAGTAATAATGGGAACAGCAATATGCAGGAACTCTCTCCACTGACTCCTTCCAGCCGGATCTTCGTTGCGGGGCATCGCGGGCCGGTGGGGGCTGCGATTGTGCGGCGTCTGCAAAAGACCGGCTACCTGAATTTGATACTGGCGTGGCGCGACGATTTGGATTTGCGCGACCAGGCGGCGGTTTCGCGTTTCTTTGCGCGGCAGCTTCCGGAGTTTGTGTTCTTAGCGGCATCGCGGGTGGGCGGAATTCTGGCGAAGGCGACGCATCCGGCGGAATTTTTGTACGATAATCTGGCGATCGAAACCAATGTGATTCACGCGGCTTGGCAGAATGGCGCGCAGAAGCTGGTTTTTCTCGGATCGTCGAGCTTGTATCCGCAGTTGGCTCCGCAGCCGATCAAAGAAGAATTTTTGCTGACATCCCCGCTGGAGCCGGCGAGCGAAGCGTATGCCATCGCGAAGATTGCGGGGCTGAAGCTGGCGGCGGCGTATCGTGAGCAGTATGGATTTCCGGCGATCAGTTTGATGCCGGCGAATCTTTACGGGCCGGACGATAATTTCGATCTGGAATCGGCGCATGTGGTGCCGGCGTTGATCCGGCGCTTTCACGAGGCTAAGATCTGGAGATCGTCGTCGGTCCTATTGTGGGGTACGGGCAGGCCGCGGCGGGAGTTTCTGCATGTGGACGATCTGGCGGCGGCGGCGTGCCTGGTGATGGAAACGTACGCGGGCGGCGAGCCGCTAGGGAACGTGCTGAACGTTGGCAGCGGGGAGGAATTAGCGATTGCGGAGCTGGCGGTGTTGATCGCGGACGTGGTGGGTTACGGCGGGAACATTCGTTTCGACTCCTGGCATCCCAACGGGGCGCCG
>JALYJH010000172.1 GCA_030775415.1 Acidobacteriota bacterium
CCGTGCGTCGGTCCATTGCCCGACGTTCCATTCGGCCCAGAATTTACGCATGATGGCGTGATGATAAACCGGCTCCGGACGAAGCGGCGCCAGCGCGAAGAGTGACGCCATGGCATATTGCCGGTCATGAGCCTGATACGGAAGAGTCAGCGCGTCGCCGGTTACGCGATAGTCGTTATAGGCGATGCCGGCGGCGCATACCCATAACACGGCGAGTGCCGGCAACGCCACATTCAGGCACACCACACGCAGCGGGGTATGCAGCTTCCGCAGCAACCATAGCAACATCACAGCAGTGACTCCGCCAAGGACTGCCGCGTCGTACGGACGCGAAAGCGCGAGAATCGCAAGCCCCAGAGCCCACGTCACCGAGTGTCCCAACTGTCGCCGGCGCCAGATGCGCGCCAGCGCGCCCAGCACCAGAGACCCGCCGATGGCCGGAAGGGCCCCGGCGATATAAGTATTCATCCAGTAGCTGAGGACCCCGATCCGGAGCATGCAAAGAAGCGCCCCCAGCAGAGCCCAGGGAGGCGCGATCCATCCCTGCAGCATCCAGCAAATGGCGGCGCACATCAAGCCGGCGCTGAGGTAGACGCCGATCCACGGCTCCCCGAAGAGCTTCTGCGCAAAAGCCAGAACCAAGCCGGGCAACGGTTGATACTTCGATGAATACGTCGGCTGCTGCAATATTTGAAAAGATTCGAAGTGCTGCCAGAAGGGGTGGGTAGAATTTGCGATTCGGCCATGCGCATAGGTGTCGGCAGCCAGCAGGTAGCTGAACTCGTCGTGAACTGCTGGTTGCGGAACCGGCAGCCACGGCAGCAGCGCCGCGCGCAGACCGAGCGTCAGGAACAGGAGGAAAGCGCAAGCCAGAAGTTCCCGGCTCGCCAGCCAGTGATAGGCCCCGGCCAGGCGCCCCCAAAGGTGCGGCGCATATTCCGTCGCGCCGAGCCCGGCCAGCTCTGTGTTCGGAGTCGGCACGCTACCTCGCGGAGCGCCCTCTGAGCGGCTTCATTGAGATTACAGCCCCATGCAGCACCAGGGTAAAGATAAAGTTTGCGAAACCTATAATCAACAACAGCAGCCCCAGAATTGCCAGATGCTCCGGCCGGCTAGGCATTCCCGACAGCGTGAAGCCGTAGCTGAAATACTCCCGCATCAGCGGAGCCAGACATCCTAGGCCGAGAGCAGTCGAACCGGCGCTTGCCATAAGGGAGCGGTTGTAGCTGAAGACCCGCAGCCAGCGCGCGCGCGCCTTGCCCGTGTAGTCGTGGAACAATTGCGACAAACATCCCAAATAGAAACTCTGCAACCCGGCGATGCTCAACGTCATGCCGAGCAGCATCCAGTAGAGCGAAAACACGTGGCCGCCCACGCTTAACGGGCCCTGGCTCAAGGCCAGCGTCAGCAAGAGCCCTACGGCCAACAGACAGATCCCCGGGCGAAACGCGAAGAACTCCGCGCCATGAATCAGCATGCTTCGCAGATTGATCCAACCCGCCAACCAGGGAGACAACCATCCCATGCGCTTGTGATGGCTCAAACGCCCTTCGCGGTCCTTCAGGAACCGCACCGGAACCTCGGCCCGCGCCAGTTCCATCTGCACAGATTTCAGCACCATCTCGGATGCGTATTCCCAGGACTGCGACTGAATATCCATCGCGACAAAAGCTTCGCGGGTGATGCCGCGCATGCCGCAGTGGATGTCGGAAAAATCGGCGGAGTAGAGTAGATTGAGAATCCAATTAGTGAGCGGCGTGCCGAAATAGCGATGCAACCCAGGCATCGCGCCGTCTTCAATGTGACCCTTAAAACGCGAGCCCATGATGTATTCAAAGCCCAGCCTGAACTTCTCGACGAACGGCGCCGTCTCCCTAAAATCGTAAGTCAGATCGGCGTCGCCCAATAGCACGTATTTGCCGCGAATAAATGGAATCGCATCGATATAAGCGCGGCCGAGACCTCGTTTCGGCGCCACCAGCACGCGCGCTCCGCCGGCGAGCGCTTTTTCCGTAGTTGAATCCGTGGAGCTGTCCACAATCAGGATTTCCCCGCAAACCTTGGCCTTAGCCAAACCCTCCTGGCACCAGCCGACGAATTCAGCAATGGTTAATTCTTCGTTCAGGGCCGGAATCACGATCGAGACTTCGGGATCCGCCACATCCCTCTCTGGAAGCAGCAGATGCACATCGTGGTCCCCCAGCGGGGCAGGACGAGCCGAGGGGCAGGATCCTTTTTCCGGGCGGGCTAATTCTCCCATTGCCGAAGCGGAATTCGAGCGAAGGGATTCCACAGGTTCACTTTAACTTAAATATCGGCAGCCCGGCGCCAAGACCCTAGATCTGTCGTAACCTAAGAAGTTAACAACCAAAGAAGTTAACACCTGAGTAATCAACACCTGGAAAAACACCCCAACTATGGCTGAGTCTCCCATCACTGCCCGCGCCCAGGATTTTGCCGCCTGGTATCAAGATGTCGTCCTGGCAGGCGACATGGCGGAGCCCGCGGAAATCGTCAAGGGCTGCATGGTCATCAAAGCCAACGGCTGGGCCGTTTGGGAAGTCCTGCAACGTGAGCTGGACACCCGCTTCAAGCAGACCGGGCACCAGAACATGTACTTCCCCTTGCTGATTCCGCAGAGTTTCCTGCAAAAAGAAGCCGAACACGTAGAGGGGTTCTCGCCGGAGCTGGCCGTAGTGACCGTGGCCGGCGGCAAGACGCTCGAAGAGCCTTACGTGATCCGGCCGACTTCGGAAACCATCATCGGGCACTTCTTCGCGAAGTGGATTCAAAGCTGGCGCGACCTCCCCATGCTGGTGAACCAGTGGGCCAACGTCATCCGCTGGGAGCTACGCACACGCCTGTTCCTGCGCACCACTGAATTCCTGTGGCAGGAAGGCCATACCGCGCATGCGTCGCATGAAGAAGCGCTCGAAGAAGTGCTGCGTATGCTGGATGTCTACGCCGACGTTGCCGAAAACGTGATGGCCATGCCTGTGATCAAGGGCCTGAAAACCCAGTCTGAAAAATTCGCCGGCGCCGTGTGCACGTATGGAATTGAAGCCATGATGCAGAATGGCCTGGCGCTCCAAGCCGGTACCAGCCATGATCTCGGCCAGAACTTCGGCAAAGCCTTCGACGTAAAATTCCAGAGCAAGGAAGGCACGCTCGATTACGTCTGGCAAACCAGTTGGGGCGTCAGCACGCGCTTGATTGGCGGCCTTATCATGAGCCATTCCGACGATAAAGGACTGGTTCTGCCTCCCAAGCTCGCGCCCAACAAAGCGGTGCTCGTGCCCATCTCCCGCAAAGACGAAGAGCGTGCCAGCGTACTTGAAGCCGCCCACAAAATCGCCGCCGATATCGGCGCCAAAGTGGATAGCCGCGAAGGTCAGACGCCGGGCGCGAAGTTCTATCACTGGGAGCGCCGCGGTGTGCCGCTAGTGCTCGAACTCGGCCCTCGCGACCTGGCTTCGGGCAACATAGTACTAAAACGCCGCGACACCGGGACCAAGGAGATCCTTCCCCAGTCTGAAATCGCCGCCAAAGTACCATCCGTACTGGAGCAGATGCAGGCGGAACTCTACGCCGCCGCCAAGAAGCGCCTTGCGGACAACACCGTGCTCGCGAACTCCATCGGCGAGGTAGAAGACGTCCTGCGCCCTGTCACCGCCGAAAAGGGCGGCGGTAAGTTCGTGATGGCGCACATGAAAGACGATCCCCGCTGCGATGCGCGGGTGAAGGAATTCAAAGCCACCATCCGCTGTATCCCTTTAACAGATCAGTTTGACGGCCCAGGTAAGTGCCTCGTAACCGGCGAACCCGTCGATCGCCGCGTGGTGATCGCCAAATCGTATTAAGTACTGGTTTAGTACGGGTATACCTTTTCCCGGCATGCTGAGAGAGCTCTGAGTTGTACCGCCCTGGTATTCACGGCCATGGCAGCTTATGCCAATGCCCAAGAACAGCGAATTGCTTCCGGTGGCCCAGGTCGGCGTGGGCGTAAAGATTCAAGTGGCCGAACACCTTCGTCTGCGCGTGCAGGTGCGGGATTACTTTAGCAAGGCTCCCAACGAAGTGATCTTCCCGGCGCCAGGCGCCTCCTTTAAGCGGGCTGCGCCAGGACATCATCGGTACGGTTGCGATTGCGTATAGTTGGTAGTTTGCGATAGCGCCGCCGGTCCCAGTTCCGCGCATTTGGTCAGACACTTGAGTTGCGGATCCGCATCGTCCCCATCCAGGGTCCAGATGCGCCGGTCGTGGAAGTAATCGAACACGGCGCGGTCTGCCTCCGGCCCCATGGCGCGCGCCCACAGAATGTGCGCCTGCTCGAAATCCGCCCCGTTTACGACGAAATCCATATACGGATTGTGCTCCGCTGAATAACGTACCAGCACCAGTTGTTTCCCTGGCGCGGCGTGCAGTTGCGCGATCAAACGCCTACGCAGCGCTTAAAGCTCGCGGGACCCGAGGTATAGGAAATCGGGCGCTCAATCACGTCCTGCACAAAAGACAGTACCATCACGGCCATGGCAACGCGCGCCAGCAAACTGCCCAGCGGCTTCCCTTGTGGATTCCAATAGCGCAGCCAATGCAATCCGCCCACTTCAAACACCAGCAACAGTCCAACCGCGGGAGCCGCGTAATGCGGCAAGAGTCCCGCCATCATGAACAGTCCAACTGAAAACGCCGCCAGCATAATTCCCGCCCAACGAAAACGCGAGTTCTTGCAGGCGAAGGGCGCGCACGCCAAAGCCAGAACCAGAGTCCAACTGTGGAAAAAGAAGCCCCACACCAAATCAAATTTAGTCAAGGGATGAGCCCGGTATACCGCGGCGTCCCGCACCACCCAATCGGCGAACAGCCGTCGAAATTCGGGATGGCGGTAAACCGGCAGAACCGCTTTGATGCGTAGAAAAACAAAATTAGCGATTGCCGCATATTGCTGTTCATGGAGTACGTACGGGAGGAGCCAAGGGCTGCCTGTGACTTTGAAGTTGTAATACAGGAGCGCGGCGAGCCCCACCGCCGCCACCGGCGCGGCCCCCAGGATCCAGCGCCAGTGCCGCGGGCGGCTGCAGAGCAAAGCAATGCATGCAACCAGACACAACACGAACCCCTCATACATCCGGCTGCTGGCCGTCACCGCGATTCCTAAGCCCAGCACAGCCGAGTCTTTGAGCGTGACCGCCTTTCGCAAGCGCGGCCAAGCTCCCGTCATCAGAATCCCTCCTAGCGAGGGAATCAGGCCACCCCAATAACTGTTCATCCAGTACGTGGATGGCCCCCATGAGACCACTGCAATCACCCATCCGAGCAGCGCATAACTAGGCGGCAGCCAGCCGTAGAGCATCCATAAAGTAGCGGAAAAAGTGACCGCGGCGCTAAGCAGCAATCCGTAGTAAGGGCTGCCCAGCTTTTGCCCCACCGCGAGAAAAGCCGCGGGCAATGGCGGATACTTAGACGCGAAAATCGGCTGCGAGATCACATGGAGTTGTTCAAAGTGTTCCCACAAAGGACGCGGCGGATTGGCCCAGCGCCCGTGCGCAAAAGTGTCTGCTTGTAGCAGATTCGCGAATTCATCGGCCTGCGACGGCTCCGGTCGCGGATAGAATGCCAGATGCAGCAATACCGGGATCACCCCCGCCAGCAGCAGACAAGGCACACGCCGCTGCGCCAGATGCCGCCACGCGAACTTCAAATGCTGCAGAGGGCCGCCCAGATATTTCAAAGCTAACAGGATCCCAAAGATCTCCGCGAAATTGATGAAGACAGTTTCCATCGGCGCGCCAATACCCCGATGTTTATCGGCAAAAGGAACGCGAGTCTTCAGGCGCGCGAAGGGTGGCTACAATGTAAGTCATGGGCGTTCTGGACCCACCACCGCGCCGCCGCCGCAGAACAGTATTTGGTTCTAAAGAAAACCTCCAATTATGGCGATTGAGTTCCTGGAAGCCTTTTGAAAGGAACCGTTTATGATCATTACTCGGACGCCGCTCCGCATTTCCATCGGTGGCGGCGGAACCGATCTGCCGTCGTATTACGAGAACTTCGGCGGCTTCGTCGTATCCGCGGCAATATCGCAGTACATTTTTGTCAGCGTCAACCGCATGTTTGCCACCGGCTATACGCTCAAATACTCCGCGCTTGAAAACGTGCAGAGCGTGGACGAAATCCGCCATCCGATTCTGCGTGAAGTGTTGCGCCGCCATAACGGCGAAGGCCATATCGAAATCGCCAGCATCGCCGATGTCCCAGCGGGTACGGGCCTCGGTTCCTCGGG
>JALYJH010000173.1 GCA_030775415.1 Acidobacteriota bacterium
GTCAAAAACGTGAGCGTGCCCGCGGCGTCGGCGACTACGTCATAAATGTTTTCGTCCTTCGAACTCCATAGCGTCTCGACGGTATTATCGGGGAAAATTTTGTAGAGCGCTGAGCGCTCGACACCAGACACCTCGACGGCCGTGGCAGGGGCCGTGATGGGCGAGGCACCGGCAGCCAACTTCGTGGCGTCCGACTTCGGCGCGGGCGCGAGCCCGGCCTGCGCATCGGTGACCGTGATGCTGGTCGAAGGCGCTGTCACCGTGAGCGTTGACGACGATAACGAGCTGGACGCAGCGGTGGTCCGCTTGGCAAGGCTGCCCCCAAGAGCCGCAGCGTAAATTGAGCCGTCAGCCGTAGGAACAATGCTGCGGATCTCCGGCAAGTTCGCGTCGTAGAGTACAAAGCCGCGAGCGGGAGTACCGCTGATGCGGTACAGAATTCCATTAGGCTCGCTGCCCGCGAGCAGTCGTCCTTCGCGATCGAAGGCTAACGCGGTGACGTGCGCCTGGCCTGTCTCATAGTAAACATCGCCGCGCCCCGGAGCCGTAACCCGATAAATTTTTCCTTGCTGCCCAGTAGCGACGTAAAGCGAGCCGTCTGGCGCAAACGCCAGCGCCCAGATGTAACGCTCGCCGGGAGAAAAATATTCCGTGGCACGTCCGTTCTCGATGCGGTAGACCTTGCCGTCAGGCGACGTGCCCGCGTATACTACGCCCGCTCGGTCGACCGCGGCCGCGAAGATCTCGGGCTGATCGGAACTCCATACCACCGTGCCGTTGCCGGACGAATCAAGCTTGAGAAGCCGCCCGCGATTCCCGGTTCCAAGGTAGAGCGAGCTATCAGGCGCAGGAGCCACGCTCCAGATCTGCGCTTGATCGGAAGAAAAAATGGTGTCGACTTTGGGCCCCATGATCAGCCGTCCGTCGCGCGTAATCGAGAGACCGCCCATGCGTCCGCGCAAAAAATCCTGATAGCCGTTGATCTCCCAAGTGGCCGTGGTGGCGCCCACTGCGAAAGAGGCGGCCAGCAGCACGCAGGCTGAGATCTTCATTCCTTGACCTCTACCTGAATGGTCTTGCCCCCGGTGACCACCGATCCCGCCGCACCAGCCACTTCGAGTTCAGCGATCTTCGCGCCACGCGTGTTCACCTGCGCCGGCGCCCCGGCTTGCGCGCGCGTCAACAGCATCGCTAGCGACGGCGGCGGATCCGGGATATCGCGGCCCTCGACGGAATAAGAAGGTTCGGCACGCCACACGCGAACATAGGCCTTTGTATTCGATCGCAGCCCGTTCAACAAATTCAGCACCTGCTGCGGCGAGCGCTGCGGCATCCCCGCGGCGGATTGAAATTCGATCACATTGGTGGAGGTCGCATCCGCAACGGTGAAGTTAAGAGTTCCCGGTTGCGTGCCGATAGGCACCCGGTACTTTACGCGCCGCGCGCTTTCCTGGCCGTTTTCGCCCGCCATCACCACGGTAAGCTCCAGGTCCTCCCCCGCGCGTACGCTTCGCGGAGCCATCATGTCCACCACTTGCTGCTGGCTACGGCGTTCGACCGGCGCAATATCCAGCGTCACACCCCTCAAATTCAGCGCATCGAAGCCGCTCTGCAGGGCAAACGCAATCGGTGAGCCGATGGCGGCCGACGCGATGATCGCCACCCCCACATCGCCGCTATAAACATCGTCGACGCGCACTGGACCACCTTCGAAATCAAGTTGCCCGCGCACCGAATAGGTCTGCCCGCCCACGCTGCGCTCGGTCGAATCGATCGCTGAAAAGACAGCCATTTGCATCAGCAGCGGCGTCATCACGCGATCCTGCACCAGGCGCATGCGGTAGGTGTTCGCCCCCACGCGGATCTGCACCGGAATTAAAGTCGCCTGGCGGCCCATGAGTCCGGAGACCGCGGTGTCGCGATCCGACGTGATCGATCCCATCCATTCACGCGCCATCGAAATCTTGAAAGAACTCGAAAGATTCGGCAGCAGCGCCAGCACTTCAGCGCGCGCGAAGGGCAGGTCCGTAGTTCCTTCGTCCAGAAAACGGTGCCCGAACGCGTAAATCTTATTGCCGTCGATGGCGGTAACGGTGCCATCCGCACCCACGGTCATGTCGCCGGAGATCAGTTGGACGCTGATCATCGATCCCGGCTCAAGCTGGCGCGGATCGCCCAGACGATCCGGAATATTGCCGCCGCCCGCCACCCCTTGAAGCGGGTCAAGACCCAACTGCCGGAGCTGCGGAGCAAAATGCTCCAGCGCCGCGGGCGTAAACCCCGTGAAGGAAACCGGCGTGGCAATTTCTTCCAGCTTGGCACTGATTGCATCAAAGCCTCCGGCGACGAAGGCCCGGCGCGACACTGCGGACGCGATGTTTTGCGGCGTCTGCGGGTTCACGTGCAGCATGTCTTCAATAGGCCGAATCCCTGCGATGGCCTCTTTAGATAACGGAAAGCTGAGAGCGATAGCGCCGAGCAGCTTCCCGTCGATATAAACCGGGGACCCACTCATGCCCTGCATTACCCCGGTATTCGCTAGCGGCCCCCCGCTCAAGCGCGCCAGAATAATGGATTGCCGCGGCCCCAGATTTTCCAGGACGCCCAGCACTTCCACCTGAAATTCTTCCACCTTGCTGCCAGAAAAGACCGTTCGCCCGACGCCATGCTGCCCCGCGCGAACATCTTTAAGCGGAAAGATATCGGGAGCCGCCATGCCCAGAGACGCAAACGACAGGGTGAAAACCAAAGCCACCGATAGGCGCACAACTTTCATTGTAACGAGTCCTCGGCCCACGTTATCTCATTGGTGATTGCCGCGTAGTAGTATAGGAAAAGTTACTTTGACGGAAGGAGGCGCTTTCCGATGTGGAATCGCCGCAAAGAAGAAGAAATACCACCACACAGACCCGCTCCACCGCCGCCGACTTCGTCTGAAATCGCCAAGGAAGGAACTCCCATGTCCACTCAGCCCGCTCGTCCCATTGAGACGCGCCCCGAACCTGCGCGCGGAGGCGCCGCTGTCATCGGAAAGTCCGTGGTCCTCAAGGGCCAGATTTATGGACGCGAAGATGTGACCATCGATGGCGAAGTGGAGGGCACTGTGGAATTGCAGGAGCACCGCCTCACCGTCGGCCCCAACGGCAAAGTGGTAGCGACCATCAAAGCGCGCGAGATCGTAGTGCTGGGCACAGTTCACGGCAACATCGAGACGCGCGAGAAGATTGACATCCGCAAGGACGCAAAAGTGGTAGGCGATATCCGCACAGCGCGCATTGTTATCGAGGATGGGGCCTACTTCAAAGGCTCAATCGACATCGTTCGCGCCGAAGCACCCAAGCCGGCCGCCGTCCCGAAACCGCAGCCGGTGGCCTCCGCCGCGACGTCGTCTCCCGCGGCGGCCGCTAGTGCGGGTGATATCAAGCGGTAGTGGCTCAAGCACCGTCCGCCGGATCGGAGACTCGACAGAGCCACGGCTTGGACCAGTTCTGCGCGTATCTAGAGGAGCGCCCGGGGATGTCCATTCTGGACCTCGCGGGCGCTAGCCAAGCCACTGTGAGTTTCGTCACTAACTACGGACACCGTCTGTATTCAGACGACTTCGTGCGCCAACTGGATCAGGTGTTCGCGCCGGCGAACGGTGCGAATTTCTTCGAGAATCAAGCGAATCCGATTTTAGTGTCGGAGTTCTTCAATCAGGCACTGGGCTTTGAAGACGCGACCTTCGATGGCGCACTCGTGTGGGATTCCCTGCAGTTTCTCGCGTCGCCGCTCCTGCAAACAGTGGTAGGGAAACTGCACAAGATGCTGCGTCCGGGCGCAAGTCTGTTCGCGCTGTTCCACACCGAAGAACGCATCGAAAGCATCGCGACCTACGCCTATCGCATTCAGGACCACCGCACGATCCAGATGGCGTCGCGCTCGCAACGCAAACCGGCCCAGATTTTCAACAACCGGAGTCTTGAAAAACTATTCCAGGATTTCGCTTCCGTGAAGTTTTTCTTGACGCGTGACCGGCTCCGGGAAGTGATTGTGAAGCGCTAAAATCGATTCCAAGTTCGCGAGCAAATCGAACGTAGGTCTTCAGCACCTTCTGGGCCCAGATCTCGTAGTCAACCATGCCAGAATCGGTGCCGCGTTGGCATTCTCCCCTTTTTTGCAGCGACGCTGGACTTGCAGCAAAGCTTCTGGCAAAGGCGCGTAAAATCTCAAAGTAGCGTACTTTTAAGCGTGCCCTCTATACTTCCATAGAAGGAGTCTTTTTGTCCCTCGAAGACGATTTGTTAGAGCAACGGGTCAAGCGCGCGGCGGAAATTGAGGCGCTTGGGTTCCGCGCGTACGGGCAGCGCTTTGATTTCACCCACACCATACCGGAGATCCTCGCATCGGAGAGCTCCAAGACCGGCGAAGAATTAACGGCGGCGAAACCCCAGGTCCGCATCGCCGGGCGCATTCAAACCATGCGGCGCATGGGCAAGGCCGGCTTCTTTCACTTGATGCAGCGCGGCGAGCGGCTACAGGTATATGTGCGCAGCGACGCTGTCAACGAGCGCGAGTATGCACTCTATCAACTGCTCGACATCGGCGACATCGTCGGCGTCGATGGCTATTTGTTCCGCACCCGCTCCGGTGAACTGAGCGTGCACGCCGAGAAGCTCACCTTCCTTTCGAAAATCCTGCTGGGCTTGCCCGAGAAATGGCATGGCCTCGAAGACGTCGAGATCCGTTACCGCCAGCGCTACCTGGATCTGATCGCGAACCCGGAATCGCAAAAAGTTTTCGTCACACGCGCGCGTATCATTTCATCCCTGCGGCGGCAGCTCGAGGAGCGGGCGTTTGTAGAAGTGGAAACGCCCATGATGCAGCCGCTTTACGGTGGCGCGGCGGCACGGCCGTTCGTCACGCACCACAATACGCTCGACATGGATTTGTATCTACGCATCGCTCCTGAGCTTTACCTGAAGCGCCTGATCGTCGGCGGCCTGGAGCGCGTCTACGAGATCAATCGCAACTTCCGCAACGAAGGCGTCTCCACGCAGCACAATCCGGAGTTCACCATGCTGGAGTTTTATCAGGCCTACACGGACTATCAGGGCCTGATGGACTTCACCTGCGAATTATTGAAGCAGACGGCGCTAGATGCCACCGGCTCGACCCTGGTCGAGTGGCAAGGCCATACGCTCGACTTCGGAAACGTTCGCCGCGTCTCGATGCAGGAAGCTGTGGGCGCGGAAGTACCACTCCGCGGACACGCCCTCGTGGAAGCGTTCGAGCGCAATATCGAGCCCACCCTGATGGAGCCCACGATCATCTACGATTACCCGGTGGAAGTTTCGCCGCTATCAAAGCTGAAGGCGAGCGATCCCGCCTTCGTTGAGCGCTTCGAAATCTACGCGGCAGGCATGGAAATCGGCAACGCCTATACCGAGTTGAATGATCCGCAAGAGCAGCGCCGCCGTTTTGAGGCACAACTCGAACTCAAAGCCGCCGGCGACGAAGAAGCGCACCAGATGGACGAAGACTACATCCGCGCTTTGTCGTACGGCATGCCGCCCACCGGCGGCGAAGGCATCGGCATCGACCGCTTGACCATGCTCCTGACGAATTCGAAATCGATTCGCGATGTGATTCTATTCCCGCTGCTGCGTCTGGAAGGCGAAGTCGGGCTCGCGGAGAAGCTGCGCCGGATTGCCCCGTAAAAATGTTTGAGCTGTTCATTGCCCGCCGTTATCTGCGCGCTAAGCGTAAGCAGGTCGTCATTTCCGTCATCACGGCGATTTCCGTGATCGGCGTCGCCGCGGGCGTAATGGCGCTCGTGGTGGCACTGGCCATCAATAATGGTTTCCGCGATACGCTGCAGCGCAATTTGCTGGGCGCCACCGCGCACGTATCTATTCTCGAGAAAGAACCCGGCACCGGCATCGAGCACTGGGAACAACTGGCGCCCCAATTGGCGCGGATCCCGCACGTGAAATCCGCGGCCCCGGCGCTATACGAAAGCGGCTACATCAGCGGACCCGTCACCGGAGCCGGCGTAGCCATCAAAGGCGTTGATGTGCGTCCCGGCGCGCATCTCGCCGACACTCTGAAGCACCTCAAAACCGGTTCTCTCGATGGCCTGCAAGCGTCGGGGAATTTGCCCGGCATCGTGTTGGGTTCCCGCCTTGCCGAAAATATCGGAGCCGTCACCGGCAAGCAAGTGCAGCTCGTCGTCCCGAACGGCCAAATCACTCCCTTCGGTCCGCGCCCCAGTTACATACGCCTACGCGTCGCTGGA
>JALYJH010000174.1 GCA_030775415.1 Acidobacteriota bacterium
TTGTCGCGTTGGTTCTGATATTCCGCGCGCGAGACGGTAACGCGCAGCGAACCCGGAATGCCTCCGCCAGAAAATTCCAAACGCATGCCGTGAGGGCGCTCGACTGCGCGCAGCAGATCCGCCGGAATCTGATTCGGGCCAGGCTTGCCGTTGCGCGCGAAAACCTTTAGCTGCTCGGGGCGCACGCACAGCGTGACGTGGTCACCTTTTAAATGGCCCGGGAAGTACGGGCCTTCGAGTTCGAACTCGCCCACTTGCAGGCGGCTGGTATTGCGCCCCGGATCGAGCGCTCGAATCTGACCGTATAGCAGGTTGAAAGCGCCCAGCAGGCGCGCCACTTCGAGATTCGCGGGCTCATCCAGCACGGAGCGCGGCGTGCCCTTCTGCGCGATGCGTCCGCCGTAGAGGATCAGCATTTCTTCGCCCAACTCGAAACATTCGGTGAGATCGTGCGTCACCAGCAGCATCGGCGTTCCGAAGTCGCTGCGGACTTGCCGGAGGGCCTCATAAAATTCAGCTCGCAGTACGGCGTCGAGTCCAGTGGCGGGCTCATCGAGCAGCAGCATTTTCGGCGCACCGATCAAGGCGCGCGCGATGCAGCAGCGCTGGCGCTGGCCGCCGGAAACCTCGTGCGGCCGCCGTCCAGCGGCGTCATCCAGGCGGAATTTTTCCAGCATCTCGTTGACGCGGCGGTGGCGCTCCAGGCGGGGCCGGCGCTCGGCGGCAAAGGCCAGATTCTCCCGCAGCGTCATGTGCGGGAAGAGGGCGTAGTTCTGAAACACATAGCCGCAATTGCGTTTTTGCGGCGCCAGATGGACTCCCGCGGCGCCGTCGTAAAGGATGTCGTCTTCGAGCAAAATGCGCCCTTCGTCGGGATGCACGAACCCGGCGATTGAATCGAGCACCAGCGTTTTGCCCGCGCCGCTGGGGCCGAAGAGCACCGTCACCCCGGCGGTGGCCGTGAACTCGAGATCCAGCGTGAAGCCCGCGGAATCAGGCCGAGGAACGAAAGATTTACGAAGCCGCGCCTGCAACATGGGGTCTCAAACCCGGTTGGGGCTCAGGCGATTCGCCAGTGTCAACAGCGCTAGCGCCAGCACTGAGACCACCAGCACCAGAGTTCTGGCCACCGCGCCATTACCGGATTCGACAGCGTCGTAGATCGCCACCGCCACGGTCTGCGTGCGGCCTGGAATATTGCCCGCCACCATCAACGTCACGCCGAAATCGCCGAGAGCGCGCGCGAAGGCCAACGCCGTGGCCGCGAAAATCGAGCGCCAGGCAAGTGGCAGCGTCACGCGCCAGAACAGTTTCCATTCCGACGCGCCGAGGTTGCGGGCGGCACGCTCATAGTTTCGATCCACGCTTTCGAGCGCCGCGCGTGTCGACTTCACCAGCAGAGGCAGCGCGTGCAGTAGCGCCGCCACCACCGCGGCCTTCCATGTGAACACCAGCGGCGAGCCAAAGATGGTTTCCCACAGTTTCCCCAGAGGGCTTGCGCGCCCTAGCAGAACCAGCAGGTAGTAGCCGAGCACGGTGGGAGGCAGCACCAGCGGCAATGTGACGGCCGCGTCCAGCACGTCCTTGCCGCGGAATTGGCGATTGGCCAGCAGATAGGCGATCCACAAACCTCCGGCGAAGGCGAGCGCTGTAGACACTAACGCCACGCGCAAGCTCAGCCATAGTGGGAACCAGTCTATTGCCATAAATCCAAAATCACGATTGCCATCGGATGTTAGATTATAGCGGGTCGCGTGCTCACGATTCTGGGGAGTCTTCGGACGCTTCGGCTTCGGCCTGCGCGATCAGATCTTCTTCGCTGATTTCCGTTTCCAGAATTTCACAGGCGCGGTCGTATGCCGCGGCCGGTACCAGCAGGCGCAGCGCGCCGGCTCCGCTGTACGCAGCCGAGAACTCGTTCTCCAGGGAACAAGGGACATCCGCGGACCGCAGTAACCCGAGCGCGAAGTTCGCTTCGTCCATCGAAAGGAAAGTACCGACCAATTGTAGGTCGCCCTCCGCTGGGGGTTCGCCGGCCCCCATAGCGGGTGCGCTGGGCTGCGGATCCTCCGGTGCCAAGTTGCGTTCCGCCAGTTCGGCGTCGTAGCATGCGCGCGCTACGTCCACCAACTCATCGCGATCAATCTCCAGCAGCGCGGCGTCCGACAGCAGCGCGTAATGCCGCTTGAAGTCTTCAGGATCGATTTGCATTGGTCGCCTCGATGGACTTCACCGATTATAGGTTGTTTGAATTAAGCCGCGCCTATTCCGCTTTATCCGCCAACACCCGTACGTGATTGTTGCGGACTTCTACGAAGCCACCGGTGACCTGGAAGCTCTGCGTCTGGCCCTTCAGCGTCACCGACAGCGTGCCTTCGGCGAGTTCGCTGAGCAGCGCGGCGTGGCCCGGCAGGATGCCCATGTACCCGCCCTTGCCCGGAATCTGCGCCGAGTCAGCCTGCTGTTGCAGCACCAGTTTTTCGGGCGTCGCGATGTCGATCTGGAAGGTGTCCATAGTTTTCAGGCGCACAACGGATTCGCTGTGCGCTCCTCACGAAGGTTAACCCTTCTTCTTCATGTCTTCCCAGGTCTCGAGCACATCGTCTATCGAGCCCTTCATATAGAACGCCTGCTCCGGAATTTCGTCGTGCTTGCCTTCGACCACTTCCTTGAAGCTGCGCACGGTGTCGGCCACCTTCACGTACTTGCCCTTGAGTCCAGTGAAGGCTTCGGCAACCGTGAAGGGCTGTGACAGGAAGCGCTGGATTTTACGGGCGCGCGCGACGGTGGCTTTGTCTTCGTCGGAAAGCTCGTCGACGCCCAGGATCGCGATGATGTCCTGCAGATCTTTGTAGCGCTGGAGAATCTGCTTCACCTGCTGCGCGACATTGTAGTGCTCTTCGCCGATGACGCGCGGATCCAAAATGCGCGACGTCGATGCCAGCGGATCCACCGCGGGATAAATGCCCAACTCCGAAATTGATCGCGACAGGTTGGTGGTGGCGTCCAGGTGCGCGAAGGTGGTGGCCGGAGCAGGATCGGTGTAATCGTCGGCGGGCACGTAAATCGCCTGCACCGAGGTGATGGAACCGTTCTTAGTCGAGGTGATGCGCTCCTGCAAATCGCCCATTTCGGACGCCAGGTTGGGCTGATAACCCACCGCGCTGGGCATGCGGCCGAGGAGCGCGGATACTTCCGAACCCGCCTGGGTGAAACGGAAAATGTTGTCGATGAACAACAGCACGTCCTGGTTCTCTTCATCGCGGAAATACTCAGCGACAGTGAGGGCGGTCAGCGCGACGCGCAGGCGCGCCCCAGGGGGTTCGGTCATCTGCCCGTAAATCAAGGCGCACTTTGATTTCCGCCAGTCCTTGGGATCGATAACCCCGGACTCCTGGAATTCGAGCCACAAGTCATTACCCTCGCGCGTGCGCTCGCCGACACCGGCGAACACCGACACGCCGCCGTGTTTCTGCGCCAGGTTGCTGATCAGTTCCTGAATGATGACGGTCTTGCCCACGCCCGCGCCGCCGAACAACCCGATCTTGCCGCCGCGCAAATAAGGTTCCAGCAGATCGACGACTTTGATGCCGGTCTCGAACATCTGCAATTCGGTCGCCTGCTCGTCGAAGGCCGGGGCTTGGCGATGAATGGGGTAACGCTTGGCGGTATTCACGGGACCCATCTTGTCGACGGGCTCGCCGATCACGTTGAGCACGCGGCCCAAGGTTTCTTTGCCGACAGGCACGCTCACGGGCTGGCCGAGGCTCTCGGCTTTCATTCCACGCACCAGGCCGTCTGTAGGCTGCAAAGCGATGGTGCGCACGCGGCTTTCGCCGATGTGCTGCGCCACTTCGCAGATGATGTCAATGGGATCGGGAACTTTGTAGCCTTCGCTGGTGATGCGGATCGCCGTGCGGATGACGGGAATCTGCCCCTCGGGGAACTCGATGTCCACGGCCGGGCCGGCCACTTGGATCACTTTTCCGATTACGCTCATAGAAACCTCGCTTTAGTCCAGCGCAGCCGCGCCGCTCACAATTTCGATAATCTCGCGCGTGATGCTCGCCTGACGCACGCGGTTCATATACAAAGTCAGTTTGTCGATCACGTCGGTGGCGTTGGAACTGGCCGCGTCCATTGCGGTCATACGCGCGGCGTGTTCCGCGGCTACCGATTCGAGCAGCGCGCTATACACCTGCAACTTGATGTAGCGCGGCAGCAGCGTGCCCAACAGTTCTTCGGGCTTCTGCTCGTAGATGTAGTCTACTTGTTCCTGGGATTTCGGTACTTCAATCGGCAGCAGCCGTGTTTCCGACAGCGTCGGCGCCATGACGCTCTTGAATTCGTTTACAAACATGTAAACGGCATCGATCTCGCCGCTGGAAAAACGCTCGATGATGGCGTCGGCAATCTTATCCGCATACGGCAAGTTCAGCGAGCGCATCATATCCAGATGTTCGCCGGAGATGCGCGCCTCGCGCTTACGGAAATAATCGCGGCCCTTGCGGCCGATCAGCTCAAAGCTCAGCTCGGCATCGCGGTGCTCGTTGACGAAGCGCTGCGCCAGCTTCAGAAGATTCGCATTGAAGCCACCGGCGAGTCCGCGATCGGCCGTCACCACTACTACAAGGATCTTTTTTTCGGGACGCACGGCTAACAGCGGATTTCCGCCGGCATCCGGATTCTGGCTGGCCGCCGAAGCCACGTTCGCCAGCATCTCGCGCAGCATCTTGCCGTACGGACGAGCCGCCAGCGCACGCTCCTGCGCCTTCCGCAGACGAGCGGCCGAGATCATTTTCATGGCCTTGGTGATCTGCTGCGTGTTGCGGATCGAACGGACGCGCCGCCGGATGTCGATTAGACTCGGCATGTTACTTGGACTTTTGTTCCTCGACGAAGCGGGTCTTGAATTCGCCCAGGGCCGCGGTCATCTGCTTCTTGAGCGTGTCATCGAGCGCCTTCTTTTCGCGAATGGTGGAAAGCATTCCGGGATGCGCGTTCTCGACAAACTTGAACAGGCCGTCTTCGAAGGCGCGGCACTGATCGAGTGGCAGGTCGTCCAGAATTCCCTCGGTACCCGCGTAAAGAATCATGATCTGTTTCTCCACCGGCACCGGCGAATACTGACCCTGCTTCAGGATCTCCACCATGCGACTGCCGCGGGTAAGCTGGGCGGTCGAAGTCTTGTCCAGATCCGAGCCCATCTGCGCGAACGCCGCTAGCGCGCGATACTGCGCCAGATTCAAACGCAAGCTTCCGGCCACCTGGCGCATGGCTTTCACCTGCGCGTTTCCGCCGACGCGGCTGACCGAAATACCCACGTTGATGGCAGGGCGGATGTTCGCGTTGAACAAATCGGACTCGAGATAAATCTGGCCATCGGTGATCGAAATCACGTTGGTGGGAATGTATGCCGAGACGTCGCCCGCCTGAGTTTCGATGAACGGCAGCGCGGTCAGCGAACCGCCGCCTTTATCGGCTGACAGTTTGGCCGCGCGCTCCAGCAAGCGGCTGTGAAGATAAAACACGTCGCCGGGGAACGCTTCGCGCCCTGGAGGACGGCGCAGCAGCAGCGAAATCTCGCGATAGGCCGCGGCGTGCTTCGAAAGATCGTCGTAAATGCACAGCGCGTGGCGGCTGCTGTCGCGGAAATACTCGCCAATCGCGCAGCCCGCATAGGGAGCCAGATACTGCATCGGAGCCGGATCGGACGCCGTCGCAGCCACTACGATGGTGTATTCCATGGCGCCGTAGTCTTCGAGCGTCTTCACGACTTGCGCCACGGTGGAGCGTTTTTGGCCGATGGCGACGTAGATACAAATGACGTCGCCGCCTTTCTGATTGATGATGGTGTCGAGCGCGACGGTGGTCTTCCCGGTCTGGCGGTCGCCAATGATCAGCTCGCGCTGTCCGCGGCCGATCGGCACCATGGCATCGATGGCCTTGATACCGGTCTGCATGGGCTCCTTCACTGGCTGCCGGTCAACCACGCCGGGCGCAATGCGCTCGATGGCGTTGAAGGACTTGGTCTCGATGGGCCCTTTGCCGTCGATGGGTTTCCCCAGCGCGTCGACCACGCGTCCGATCATGGCTTCGCCCACCGGCACGCTCATGATGCGGCCCGTGCGGCGAACTTCGTCGCCCTCCATGATGCCGGAAGCTTCGCCCAGGAGCACCGCGCCGACCTGGTCTTCTTCGAGGTTCAAGGCAATGCCCGAAACGCCGCCTTTGAACTCGATCAGTTCGCCGGCCATGACGTTTTCG
>JALYJH010000175.1 GCA_030775415.1 Acidobacteriota bacterium
CGCGCGCAATCTTGAGACTCTGCGAGTGGTCGGAAATTCCAATATATTCATAGCCTCGCTCGTCCGCGGCCGCAGCCATTTGCTCTATGGAATTCACACCGTCACTCGATGTCGAATGCGCGTGCAGCTCGCCTCTGATATCCGCCGCCGTAACGAGCGTGGGCTGGCGACCTTCACGGGCGCGGTCTATCTCATCGTGCCCTTCACGCAGCTCAGGCTCGATGTAAGACAGCCCGAAAGCGCGATAAGCGGCGGCTTCGGTCGCGAAGCGCCCGCCTTTCGTCTTTACAGTGGCGGCTTGCAATTTCTCCAGATGCGCTTGCGACCCGGTTTCCGAGATCAGCGAAAGACCCCATTCGCCAGGCACGGCGCGGCGAACACGCAGCTCGATGCCGGCGGACAGGGCAAAACGGGCCAGGTCTGCGGACGATTCGATAAGAGGCGTCCGGCCGCCATAGCGCTCTAGTCTCTTGACGACGGCGCCGAAATCCTCGGTCTGGATCACGAAAGAAATTTCCTCCACCACCTCCACGCGGCGCCGGCACGCGCCGGCCACCTGTACGGCTTGAACGCCGCATTTTTCTACCAGGAACTCTTCGATGGTTTCCCGAAGATCGTCCGCGCGATACAGCAGCATCGCGTGCGCTTCAGAGAGCCCTTGGCGGACATGCTGCGCCATGCGCGGGCCGAGCGCCGCTTCAATCTCGCCATTTTCCAGCTTCTCGCGCAATTCCTCAATCGAGGAGATCTTTAATTTCTTATAAATCCGCGAGACCCGCTTGGGGTCAAGACGCGGGTAATCCGTAAGGCTTGCGACTTCAGGCGCGGCCTGACCGCGCAGCGTGTCCAGCTTGCGCAGACTGCCGGTCAAGACGATTTCCCGAATCGCCGCGGCAATCGCAGCGCCAATGCCGGGAAATTGTGTGAGGTCTGCCTCTTCCCGGACCAGGTCGTCCAGACTTTCAGACATAGACCGGATTTTAGCCGCCGCGCGATGATACGCCCTGACTTTGTAAGGATTTTCTTTCTGCGTCGAGAGAAGTTGCGCCAAGCCCGCAAGACGATCGGCAATCTGCGCGTTGCTGAGGGATGGTGCGGCGTCGTTGCTCTCCATACGCTATCCCTCCGGCTTCCTGTGGCGGCGGCTTTCGCCCCGCAGTGCGGTCACTCGCAACCGCGGCGACGGAACAATCGAGGCCGAGGTCATCTCCTTGATGTGCTCGATTGCCTGCTCGTGCTCGCGACGGCTGCGTGCCGCCGAACAGTCTGCTGGGACATACAAGTTGAAATTCCGCATCTTGGCGTCATGCGCCGTGCACAGGATACAGCTGTTCGTGGCGAGGCCCGTCAAAATGAGCGATGTTGCGTCGAGATATTGCAGCAAAATTTCGAGCGGTGTCTGAAAGAAAGCCGAATGCATCGGCTTCACTATGAAATAGTCCTCATCATCGGGTTTGAGTTGCTCGACGAATGGTTTGCCGGCACAGTTTGAATCGAGGCAGCGCGCGACCAGACTCTTTGACTCAGATCGCCACTGACCAAAATTATCGTTTACGTAAATCGCAGGAATGCCCGCGCGCCGGCAGCGCTCTTTGAGTCTCGCCAGACGGGCCGCCAAGGGCAGGGCGTTTCTGAGAATCTTGTCGCCATCCGGAAATTCAAAGTGATTAATAACGTCGATCAGAATCAGTGCGACGGAAGATTTGTGGCGCGTAGCGGTCTCGTTCATGGCGCTCTCTCAGGGGAACAACATGCCGGCTGTGGCCGCTGACATAATGCCGAAAGTGATCCAGCCCAGGAATTTCATAGCCGGCGAGTTGACGCGCTCGCCCATGACCTCCGCATTGCTCGTGAGCAGAACGATCAGAAGAATCAAAGGCGGCGCCAGGGCGCCATTGATCACAGCGGACCAGAATAGCATCTTAACCGCGTCAAGCCCCGCATAATCCAGCGCACAGCCGAGGATCAGCGATAGCGTTAGAACAGCATAGAATCTCGTGGCTTTGCGCGGCTTACTTTCGAGCGAGCCCTTCCAGGCGCTGGCTTCCGCCAGAGCGTAGGCGGATGAGCCAGCCAATACCGGCACGCCAAGCATCCCCGTGCCGATAAGACCCAGGGTGAAAAGCCAGTACGCCGCTTCGCCCGCCAGTGGCTTCAGCGCCTCGGCTGCTTCGCGTGCCGTCTGAATGTCCGTTTTGCCGTGGGCGTGGAGCGTGGCCGCCGTAGTCAGCACGATGAAATACATGATGATGTTTGAGGCGAACATCCCGGTCATCACGTCCACGCGCAAGCGGCGGAGTTCGTCGTCTGTCGCGCCCTGCCGCTGCTGAAGATTGCGGCCCTGCGCCCGCTCCTCCTCTACTTCTTGGGACGCCTGCCAGAAAAACAGATAAGGCGAGATCGTCGTTCCCAGGATGCCGAGCAGCATCGCCAGGTATTCGCGTGACCATTCCAACCGCGGCACGAAAGTCGCAAGCAGCGCCGCGCGCCAATCGACATGCGCTAAAAAGGCCGTGCCCACATACGCCAGCAACACAAGCGTCAGCCACTTGAAGATGCGCGCGATCTGGCGGTAGGAGGACCACAGCAGAAAGGCGCCAATGATCGCGCCAAAGACAGGTATCCAGATCAGAGAGTTGATCCCTGTCACCATTTCCGCGCCCTGCCCCATCCCGCCGAGATCGGCCGCGATGTTAATCACGTTCGCGATTACCAGCAATGCGCAGGCGCCCCAGAGAACCCATCGGGGATAGCGCCTGCGGATCACACCGGCGAGACCCCGTCCGGTCACCATGCCTAGGCGGCCGCACATCATTTGGACCGAGATCATCAGAGGCAGCGAAAGCCAAGCGGTCCATAGGAGGCCATAGCCGAAGGTCGCCCCGGCCATCGAATAGGTTGAAATACCTGACGGATCATCATCCGCGCAGCCGGTGATTAAGCCGGGTCCTAAGTCAGAACAAAATCGGCCGAACCGGTCGGAGGGCCCGCACGGCGGCACTATCGTTTCCGGGACGTTTGTCATGCCTGCAAGGCGCGGGCGATGGCCGCCGTTCCCGCCATGGTTGGCTTCGTGCGATCTAAATGAACCTTCGACCGTACCATGATGCCCCCGTCCTGGTTGGAATTGCTTCCCCGAAATGCATTATTTGCGAGCACCTGCGGAAAACAGCTGCAATCAAAGGACCAACCAATCCGTATTCTGCTTTGCAACGGGCCTCCGCTGGATCACGTCTCTTAAAACGAGCGCGCGGTACCAGCATGATAGCCCATCAGGCCAGCCTCTTTTCGGTTCCGTCAACGCCTCTTCTTCCGGAAGGGTTTCGCTATTGTCCGGACGCCCTTACAGCCCACCATGAGACGCGCCTCCTGGCCCAGATCCCCGGCTTGCCTTTCAAGGAATTCCAATTCCATGGCTTCGAAGGGAAGCGCCGGGTCGTCTCCTTCGGCTGGCGCTACGATTTTAGCGAGCAGAAAGCCCTTCCCGCCGATCCGATTCCGGCTTTTCTCCTTGACGTCTGCGAAACCATTCAGGCCGCGACCGGGTTCGTCTTCCGCGACCTGGCGCAGGTGCTGGTTACGGAATATGCACCCGGCGCCCCTATTGGCTGGCATAAGGACCGGCCTTTTTTCGAAGACGTGATGGGCTTGTCTCTCGCCTCCCCGTGCAACTTTCGCCTCCGAAAGGCGCTTCCTACTGGCAAGTGGCAGCGAACCAGTCTCCGGCTGGAGCCTCGCTCGGCATACTTTCTTTCCGGTCCCGCGCGGCGCGAGTGGGAGCACAGCATTCCTCCCGTTGAGCAACTGCGCTACTCGCTCACCTTCCGGAATCTCCGTCAGGCCGGATTGCAGAACCGCCCGGATCGCCCTACCATCGGTCATGAACTATCGGGAGCGTAGTCTCGGCAACGCAGTCGTCTTTCTCTTGCCCTCGTTGAAGCTGAAGGAACCCTCGCCCGCAGGCCCATCGATCGAAAACCGCTTGCATGGCTTCCTCATGGATAACTTCGGAGGGTACACCGCGCAGGCCGGAAACATCTTCGGCTATTGGCGCGAAGGGGATGGACGTGATTCTTATGGCGAGCATCGGGAATTCAGCGTTGCGGCTCCCGACTCCGCAAAACTTCCCCTCCTGAAGCAGTTCCTCGCCCAACTGGCGCGTGACCTCAACGAGGATTGCATTTACTTCCGCACCGGGTACGAGGCTTCGCTGATTTATCCGGCTGAAGGCACGGAGGCCTGAGCTGGTTGAAAGGAACGCGGAATGCGGCCGGCAATTGGACCTTGACCTGCTAATAGGAGCCCGGGAGAACTCCAATGCTTCGCGACTTCCTGTTCTTATTTCTATTCTTCGTGCTACTTGCCGTGTGGGCCACGGGGTGGCTGGCCTTTCATGTGGCGGGTGGCTTGATACATCTGGTTCTAGTGTTTGCTGTAATCTCGCTCGTCCTCCATCTATTCAGGGGCCGCCGCGCCGCCTAACAGCTCACGGTTGACTGGGCGCAGCGATGTTAAGCAAGGCGCGGACACGCCCGCCGAGCTTCATATATTCCAGGTACTCCGACGGCTTCGTGAAATATTCATTGGCTCCCAGTTCGGCGAGTTCTGCACGATCGCGTACGGCGTCGGAGGACGTCACCACGATAACCGGCACACTTGCGCAGCGGGCGCTCGCTCGCATTCGCCGAAGAACGTCGCTTCCCTTGAAACGCGGAAGATTGAGGTCCAGAATGACCACATCCGGGCAAGCGGCGTTTGGATCGCGATCGGCGTCCTCGAAAAACTGCACTGCTTTCTCGCCGTCCTCGAGAACGTGCAAGACCGCGCTGATGCCGGCCGCCTCCATGGCCTTGCGGATCAAAGTCACATCAGCGGGGCTGTCCTCGATAACGAGGATCTGCGGGCGTCGACGCCGCAAAAATTCATTAGACGGGGACGGAGAATCGAAAGGTCGATCCGCGTCCCAGTTCCGATTCGACCCAGATCCTGCCGCGATATCGTTCGACGATGCGCTGGCAGATGGCAAGACCGATGCCCGTTCCCGAGTATCTGTCGCCGCTGTGTAGACGTGTGAAAAGGCCAAAAATCTGCTCCTTGTAGGCCGGTGCAATTCCAATACCATTGTCCTGCACCGATATTACCCAACTATCGGCTAGCTGCTCTGCCGCCACATGTAGGCGCGGCGGTCGACCGGTATCACGGTACTTAATGCCGTTGCCGATCAGATTCTGAAATAACAACTGCAAATGCGTGGCGTGCATTTGCAACGCCGGTAGCTTATCGGTGGTTATTTGGGCACCACTCTCGACGATCGCGCCGCCTAGATTCGCCACCGCGCTAGCCAGAGCTTCGTTGGCATCCACCGCTTCGAGCGGCGGCTCCATCTGATTCACCCGCGTATAGTCGAGCAAATCCTTGACCAGCGATTCCATACGGGTTGCGGCTGTCCGCAGGTAGCCGAAATACTCGCTGGACTCCTCAGCCGTCACGGGAGCAAGTCCGCCTGTGAGAAGTTCGGAATAGATCTTGATCGTTCGCAAAGGCTCCTGAAGATCGTGACTTGCGGAATATGCAAACTGCTCCAGGTCGAGATTGGCACGCCGAAGTGCGTCTTCTGTATTCTTCTGCGCGTCGATATCCGTCGAGGTGCCGAACCACTTGACCACCCGCCCGTCCCTGTCGCGTGCAGGAAGCGCGCGGACAATGAACCAATGCCATGCGCCGCCCCGATGCCCGCGAACGCGGCACTCGGCATGATAGGGCTCTCCGGTCTCGAGGCATTGTTGCCACAAAGTTAAGCAACCATCCCGATCCTCCGGGTTGATAAGCGAGTGAGCTTGCCCAAGGTCGCCTTCCGGCAGGCCCGTGAATTCGTACCAGCGCGCATTGTAGTAATCGATCTGGCCGTCCGGGAGCGCCGTCCAGACAATCTGGGGCATGGCATCAGCGAGCTGGCGAAACCTTTCCTCGCTGGCCCGCAATTGCTCCTGCGCCTTTCTGCGCTGCGTGATGTCGCGCGCGATCTTTGAGGCGCCGACGATCACGCCGTCAGGGTTCCTGACAGGAGAGATCGTTAAGGAGATGTCCAGAAGAACTCCGTCCTTGCGCCGGCGAACCGTCTCAAAGTGATCCACCCGCTCCCCTCGGGCAAGCCGTTGCAGAATATTCGGCTCTTCCTCCTGCCGGTCAGCAGGAATGAGAAGTTCAGCCACTGACCGCCCGACGGCTTCCTCCGCGGTGTAGCCGAACAGCCGCTGCGCGCTCGCA
>JALYJH010000176.1 GCA_030775415.1 Acidobacteriota bacterium
TGTTTCCAGGGCGGCTAGCCAGCTGCTTTCGCAACGGGCGCGGATACCAACTTAACTACGACGATCAGCCTGCGCAGGCTTGTACTGCGATTTGATTGTGCAGGGATGTCGCGATGAGGAGGCGGAGTCCGAAGCGGGAAGTGGTTGAAGGAGATGGCAATAGCTTTTAGACGCGGCAGTGAACCGCATCAGGGCTGCTTGGGGGAAGCCTCGGGAAGGATAAAAGTGGTTTCGCCGGGACGCAGCAGTTTTAGCTGTTTGCGGATTTCCATTTCCTGCTCGGTCGAGCTTTCCTGCAAACGGCGGATGCGCTCGCGGCGGCGCTCGTTTTCGGCAGCCTTCGCGGCATTCTGCTCTTCGAGCTGGCGGACTTCCTGGCGCTTGTCGAGCAGGGCGGAAACACCCTGGGGTCCGCGGAGAGCAACCACTCCGTAGACTATTGCGAGGGCGAACGCGAGGATGTAACCAGCGCGGCGCATTCGTAAGCCAAGCGAGAGTGATTTTAGCAACTCTTCCAAATTACGTTTATAACTTGAATCGCAAAAAAATACTAGTGCGGTGTTACGCTTTAAGTGTTGAGCCCGCAAAAACCTCAAGAACGACCAGCGGATGAAGCCAAGGAGCGTTCCGCGAGCCAGATGCGGTGTCCAAAATGCGCCAGCAGCAGTGTGCGCCGCTCCCATAACGAGGGGATGTATGCGGTCTTACAGCGGATATTCGGGCGGTGGCCGTTCCGCTGCCGCAGTTGCCGCACGCGCTTCTATCGCGTGGCGGAGCCACCCGAGGACTATTAAGCGCTCCGCAAGCAGGCTCTATTTCGCGGCTTTATCGACAAGGGTTTTGATGTCGGCGGGAAGCTCGAACTGCTGGGCGTCAATGGGCTCATCGAAGCTCATGCCAGTGATGGTGATCTCCAGGTGCTGGGGGCCCATTTTCGACTTCGAATGAGTGGGGACGAGAACGCCGTCGTAATTTTTATAGTCAGTCACTTCCACTTCCACGGGAATTTCGCCCATGGGGCTGACGGCGGTGGTAGCGGTTTTCATCAGTAATCCGGATTTCTTCGAATAGAATTGCGTTTCCGGTTTGCCCATCAGAGGCGTCACCTGGACCTTGTAACAATCTTCGCCGTTCACGGCTTCGGAACCGGTGGTTTCGACCTTAGCGAAGACTTTGCGCCAGTCGACTTGAGCGTTGAACAGGGCTTCACGCTGGGCCTGGGCTTTTTCGTCGCCGTTCTTCACGCGCGGGCCGGTGATGGCGTTTTTCTCCCAGGCGACGCCTCCGCTGAAGCCGGATTCGGCTTTGCCCAGGGGACCCAACTGGAGAGACGAGTATTCTTTATCGGGGGCGGCTGCAAAGCGGGTGAGATTACCAGTCATGCCGACTTCGGGGACCAGAATCGTTCCCGTCATCTTCTCGTGGGTGTGTTTTTGATAGGCGGCTTTGCCGCCGGTGACTTCGACGAAACGATCGAGGATGACTTCGGCTTTCGGCAAGTCCTGTTTGTCTTGGGCCGACACTGGCGACGATGCGAGGGTTAGGGCGAGGGCGGCGAGGAGCGCGGTCCGGTTCAGTCTGATCATTTCGATTCCTTTTGCTTCCGTATCCAATCTAGCGCAGCATCGATGACGGAGTCGTGGCCCGCCAGGAGAGCCGGGCGGGTGAGTTTCCCTTCGGTGTCGGGCAGAACGCCGTTGCCTTCGAGGGGCTGGCCGCCTTCAGAAATGTAATTGGCGACGGCGTATTGAAAACCATCGCCGTTCGGGAGGCGGGTGATCACCGAGGGCAGGGCGGCAGCGGCGGTGCGGGTGCCGAAGATGCGGGCGCGTCCGAGGTCTTTGAGTCCGCCCGCGAAGATTTCAGAGGTGGAAGCCGAGCTGCCGTCGACCAGTACGGCAACGGGGCCGCCGTAAGCTTCGGCGCGCGGGTTAATGGCGAAGTTGAGGGTGGCGCCGCGCATATACATGGTGCCCAAGCGCTGTCCCTGCTGGCTGACCAACCAACCCGCCATGCCCATGGCCATCCCACCAATGCCTCCGGGATTGCCACGGAGGTCGATGACAATGCCGTCGCAGCGGGAGCATTTTTGAACGGCCTCTCCGAACTGGCCCATGACTCGGACCAAGTCGAGAAACATATTAAAGCGGATATATCCGCTGTTACCGAGCATTTTAGATTCGAAAAAAACGGGCTGCGGGGGTAAATTGCCGAAGCCGGAGAAATTACCGCGCGGCGGGATCAGCTTGATCTCGCGGGCAACGCGGGCGTTGGAGGCATCGGCAAAAACCAGGGGGCGGATTACGTCAATGGGTCCGGAGAGGCGCGCGGTAATGGCGCGCTCGAGTTGCAGCTCGTGGACGGCGGGGTCGGTTTGAAGCTTGGCTACCAGGGCGGGCAGATCGGTGCCATTGCTTTGTAAAACTTCCCAGCCTGGCTTAACGATGTCGAGGTTTAGAGATTCTGTCACGATGACGCGGCCGTCGAGGACGCGGGCTTCGAATCCAGGCCAGCCGTCGCCGGCGCCGGAAGGGTCGAGGACCTGGTAGACGGCGGCGGGGAAGATCGCAAAATGGGTCTGATGAAGGCGGCCGAGCATGTCACGCATGACGGCTCGGGCGGCTTCGGCGGAGGTGGCGGCTTCCACTTTTGGGCGGTATTCTTCGTGAATGACTTGCCAGTTGAGGCCGGCGGGTTTTTCTTCCCAGTGCTTCTCGTGGATGGCGGACCACACGGCTTCGAAAGACGCCAGAGTCAGCTGCTTCTGCTCTGCGGTCCACTGGGCGAAGGCTGGAACCGCGCCGAGGACCAGGGCAAAGAGAGCCAGCGCTCTTGACTTTCGAGGCTTCACTATTCTAATGTAGCGGTTCGACTTGGCAGGCGCGATGCGGCTGACTCGTCGCACTGTTTTATGGCGGACCGGGTACAGGAACACACCGTGCAAAAGGTGCTGGAATCGACACTCGAAAGCGTGGACAGCGCCGAACAGACCGTCCTCCAGGAGGCGGAGGCGCTGGGCTTCGACGAAGACGATTTGCATCGGGTGGGCATTGCGCTACGGGAGTGCATGGTGAACGCCGTCGTTCACGGAAATCGCTACAATTCCAGAAAAAAAGTGCATTTGAAGGTGACGCGCACGGCGGGCAGCCTGACGATGGTGATTGGCGATGAGGGCGAAGGATTCGATCCCACGGCGGTGCCCGATCCACTGGCCGGCGAGAATCTGCTGAGAGGCTCGGGGCGGGGCGTCATGCTGATGCAGGCATTCATGGACGAATTCCAGATTTCCAAGCGGTCGCCGCAAGGCACTGAAGTGAAAATGGTAAAGTACAAAGCTAAAGCAACCTAGAGCACAAAAGAGAGTGAAGGAGGTTCCCTGTGAGTGTGAAATTGACCACCCGCCAAGTGGGTGATGTGACGGTGGTGGATGCGGCGGGCCGCATCACATTGGGTGAAGGCGCCAGCATGTTCCGCGATACCATCCGCGACCTGGCGGCCGGCGGCCACAAAAAATTGTTGCTGAATCTGGCTGAGATTTCCTACATTGACAGCTCTGGCATTGGCGAGCTGGTGTCCGGGTTTACCACGGTGGCCAATCAGGGCGGCGTGGTGAAACTTTTAAACCTGACCAAGCGCGTACAGGATTTGCTGCAAATTACCAAGTTATACACGGTGTTTGAAGTGTTCGACGACGAAGCCAAGGCGGTACAGAGTTTCAAGTAGTTTCCGCTTGCGGGCCAAGCGGTAACCAATTTGGGACAAGCTTGGCGGCGTTCGCCAAGGAATATCGAGAGAATTACGGCGGCTCCGATTCACTCTGTTGTGAAGGGGGCAATTCAGGACCCTTCTAGCTGCCCGAGGGCGGTTGTTAAAAAACGTTGTAAAAAACGTTGTAAAAAAACAATGGTCCCTGTAAGAGAGCCGAAGACGTATTCGATATTGCTTGCCGATGACCTGACGCTGGTCAGAGAAGGGCTGGCGGCGTTGTGCCAAGCGCAGCCTCACTACCGGGTGGTGGCGCAATGCTCCGAGGGAGCGGCGGCGCTGCGGTTGATCGAGGCGGAAAAGCCGGACATTGCGGTTCTGGATTTGAACCTGCCGGACCTGTTCACCCTGGAAATTGTCCGCAAGCTAAGGGAAGCCAAGGTGACGACGCGGATCGTGGTGCTTTCGACCCGCAAGGACCGTAAGACTGTGGTCGAGTCTTTGCGGGCGGGGGTAAATGCGTTCCTGCTGAAGTCCGGTCCGGCGCATCATCTGCTTGAAGCATTCGAGCAGATTCTGGATGGCGGGATTTACGTTTCGCCGTCGCTCGAATTAGAGAAGATGTTCAGCTCGGGGCACAAGGCGGCTCCCGACGATCCGCTGGAGGCGTTAAGTGCGCGGGAATACCAAGTGTTCTCGCTGCTGGTGGAGGGCACTCGCGCCAAGGAGATCGCGGCGCGGCTGGATCTGAGCCCCAAGACGGTGGATACTTACCGCGCAAGTTTAATGCGTAAGCTGGATATCCACGACGTGGCGGGGCTGGTGAAATTCGCGATTCAGCGGGATTTGACGTCGATCCGCTAGCGCCATTCAGTCCGGTGAAATCGCCTCCTGGAAGGCGATCGGCGCCGCCCACTGTTCCCGGATTGCGAGAATTGCATACGCTATGCTATTGGTATAGTTCAACCGATCTCGTCCAACGAGCCCGGACAACCCCACGGGTGAAAAGGATTTATGGCGTACGTAATTGCGGAACCTTGCATTGGAGTGAAGGATGCGGCGTGTGTCGATGCATGCCCAGTGGATTGCATCCACCCCAAGAAAGACAGCGAAAAATTCGCTGACCAAGAGATGATTTACATCGATCCGGTGGAGTGCATCGACTGCGGCGCTTGCGTGCCGGTGTGTCCGGTTTCCGCGATCTTTGCGATCGATGATTTGCCCGAGAAGTGGGGCGAATTCGCGCAACGGAACGCGGCTTACTTCGGACGCTAACGCGGCTGCTCTCTTAATTCAGGGCCGGTAAGTTGCGCTCTGAATATCCGTCTCCCAGATTTTCACTTCGCTGATGCGCACGGGGACGGGGGTGTCTTCGAGCTTTCCCATCATCTCCTGATAAAAATATTTAGCAATATTTTCGGCTGACGGGTTGACTACGTCGAACGGGGGAATTTCGTTCAAGAACTGGTGGTCGATGCGGTCGAGGATCTGGCCCATGAAGCTTTTGACGTCCAGGAAATCTACCAGCATTCCGGCTTCGTCGAGATGTTCGCCTTGGATGACGACGCGCACTTTCCAGTTGTGGCCGTGCACGTTCTCGCAGCGCCCTTTGTAGTTGCGCAGGGCGTGCGCGGACGCGAAGCCTTGTTCCACGGCAATTTCAAACATCGTCAAAAAACCTTTCCACGTCGTCGCGTCTGGTGGTGAACGCGTAATCCGGCAGGCTGTCGAAAAAAATCTGCCCGTAGCGCGTCTTGGTGATGCGGTTGTCGAGCAGCGCCAGCACTCCACGATCGGTGCGGCTGCGGATCAGCCGGCCGAACCCTTGCTTCAACGCGATGGCCGCTTGCGGGACCTGATAACCCGAAAACGGATCGCCGCCTTCGTTGCGAATGGCCGCGATGCGCGCTTCGACAACCGGGTCACTAGGGACCGCGAACGGTAACTTGTCAATGATAACGCAGCTCAACTGCTCGCCTGGGACATCGACGCCCTGCCAGAAGGAGGACGTTGCGAAGAGCACGCAGTTACGCGTTCGACGGAATTCTTCAAGCAGGGCGCTGCGCGGGCCCGTGCCTTGCATAAGCGTTTCGAAGGGCACTTCGAGGGAGACTTTGTCGTAGATCAGTCGCATTTGCTGGTAGCTGGTGAAGAGGACGAAGGCGCGGCCGCGGCTATGGGTGAGGATCTCGATGACTTCGCGGGCGGCGGCGGAGGTGAAGGCGGGGCTGCGCGGGTCGGGCAGCTCTTGCGGGACGTAAAGCAGGGCTTGCTGTTTGTAATCGAAATGGCTTTCGACTACCAACGTGCGCGCGTTGCGCAGGCCGAGACGCTGTTTTGTGAACTCAAATTCTCCGGCTACCGCGAGGGTGGCGGAGGTTAGGATCGCGGTATCGATGGCGTCGAATAACTTTTCGTCGAGCAATTGCGATACGTCAATGGGCGTGGCTTGCAGGAAGGTGCCACGGCCGCGGCGCTCGATCCAATAGACGTAGGCTTTGTTGCCGGACTCCATCCAGAACGTTAAACGCCGGGAGATTTCACGCGCGCGGTTC
>JALYJH010000177.1 GCA_030775415.1 Acidobacteriota bacterium
ATCGCCTTCGCCCAGGGCCGCGAATTGCGATAGGTGACGAGCGCCATGGGAGCCATTTCTCCCGCGCGATGACACTCCTGGCAGCGATTTTGCAGAATGGGTAAAACGTCGCGATAGAATGTCGGCGCCGCTGTTGCCGCCACCGCCATAGCGCTTAAAAGCCAAGCCCGCCGCACGTACCGAGTATACTGCCGGTAGCGTGGCAGCTACCGGATCTGCGTTCCCGCCAGGCTGAAATTGGGAGCCCAGTGGAATTCGCCGCCAATCTCGCGTAAACCAATCCGCTCCTCGCCCGCGGCGGCGAGTAACCGTTCCATGGGCTCCGCTATGGGCTCGCTGCTGAGCACGAAGGTGCCATGATGAACCGGCAGAATGAAGTCGGCGCCTACATCATCAGCCATTCGCAGCGCCTGCTCCGGAGTGCAATGTGCCCGAATCCACGGATTGTAGGCCCCGATCGGCATGATCGCCAGATCCACCGCTTTCGCAGTCCGCACTTTTTTAAAAAGATCCGTATAAGCCGTGTCGCCGCCAAAGACCACGCGATACCGGCCCGCCTCGATCACGTACCCGTTGTAGGATCGCTGCGTATCGTTGCGCATGCGCGCTCCCCAGTGTTTGACCTCGAATGCGCGCACCGTCGCCGGCCCAACGCGCAGGCTTTGTCCCCAACCCAGTTCATGGACCTTGCCGTAACGTTTCACGCGCAGCAGATCGCTGGTGTTCACCGCCGTGATCACGGTAGTCCCGCGTCCTTCCAGCTTGCGCAAACTAGGCAGATCGAAGTGATCCATATGCGCATGTGACAGGAAAATCAAATCCGGCCGCGGGATCTGCGCGAGCGTGAGCGGCGGCGCCACCAGCCGTTTCAATCCCAGCGTAACGGGACCCAACCCGATGCCGATTCGATTGCTGAACACCGGATCCGTGAGGACGATAAATCCGTCGATGCTCAGGACAACAGTGCTGTGTCCGATCCACGCCGCATGCAGTCCCTGCTGGGGCCAGAGGTCCAGGCGGGGACGCAGCCGCGGCGCCTTCACCTCCCGCTTCATGTCCCTGGAAACCCGGCGCCAGAGCTCCGGCGCAAAACGAAAAGCAAACGCAGCCAGATCCCTCACGTTTGATTAGACGCAATCTCTCGCCGCGGGGTTCGGGCTATTTCCCCACCATATGTTCCACGTTGCGTGAGTTTTCGCAAACCGTTTCGATGAGTTCGCTATCGGGAATCAACCCCAGGTTGAACTTCACAGACCACGGCTTGGTGTAAGCCTTGGGATCGTCAATCGTGATGCCCAGCTCCATGGTTCCGACATTCAGGCGCCGGAAGCGCTCCGTCACATGCAAAGCTTGCGTCTGCGGACGGCCCTTCTCGGTATCGATCCAACCGCGGTCGTTGAAGCCGATGGTATCGATCACCATTGTGTCGCCCTCCCATCTGCCCACCGAGTAGCCTTTCCAGGAAGGCTGCGGGTCTTTCGGCAGCGGGCGGCCATCGGTGAAAATCTCGCGGAAAATGTCGTTCGTCGAGGTCTCGTAAAGGATAATCAACTCGCGCGGCATCTGGATAATCTTGTAGGGGTGATCATTGTGCGTGTCCGCGCGCGGCAGCCCTGGCGACATGCACTGCGCCAGAGGATAGTCTTTATGTACACGATCCTGCCGCTGTTCGGCGAGCGCCTTCGCCCACGGCTGGTAGGGCACATCTTCCGGCTTCAAATCGGCCGCCAGGTCCAGGAAATGATTCGCGGAACTTTGCGGTATCCAAATTCCTGAAAGGTCGGGCTTCCCGTTCGCGGCTCTCGGCGTGAGCGCCGCCAGGTCGGGTTTACCGTCGCGCGTCCGTGGCAGGCCGGCTGTGGGATAGTTCAACCATTGGGCGGACGCCAGCGCCGCCAGAGCGATCGCCACGACGAAGATCCGCGAGGCCGTGATCATGCCACCACAGTATATGAAAAAAACTGCCCGCGCACACGCAGAACAGGGGCCTCGAAACAGCTACGGCTGAACCGAAACTTTGACCTTGCCGGTGCTCCAGCAACACTGGAAGCCTCCGCCGCCTTCGCCCGAATAATCATTGGCGGTGACATTCAAAATATATTCGCCAGGCGCGCGAAAGGTGACGGCTGTGGTGGCCTTGCCGTTGAACGCAGCGCTCGAACCCGGCCGCTCCACTTTCACGGCGGGCGGACGATCGTTACTGAACTCCACGGGACCTGGCGCGCGGTAAGGAATCCATTTCAGAGTGACAGGAGCGCCCAGCGTACTGGGCCGTGCGCTGGACGACGATGTGAACTTGCCGTCGTCCGCTACCCATACTTGCAGCGCCAACGGAACGCCTACCTTCGCGCGAGTCGTCATGGTGATGCCCTGCGGGCCCTGCGCCCCGGCGCCCCCTTCATCGAAGCTGATCGAGGGCGGCGTATTGCCCACCGAAGCTTCGATTAGCGGTGAGATTTCGTAATTCACGTTGAGACTCGCCGGGATCACCGTGGTCTTTCCGTTCGCCACCAAGGTCCACGTGATTTTGCCGTCCCCGAAATCGGCTGGCACGTTCACGGTGAAGAGTCCCCAGGCGCGTCCCGGCAGAAAATGCGTAGGCTGCCCGCGATCCGGACCGCCCGGTTCCATGCGATTCGCTGGCCCGATCGGCAAATCGATTTCCTGTTTTTGATTGCGGTTGTAATATCCCAGCAGCAGACTGAAAGTCCCGTCGGGATTCTTGAACCAGCCTTCAAAGGCGCCGGTGACGCTATTGCCCGCCTCGCGCGCCGGCTCCACTGGAAGCGATTGCGCGCAGGCCAGAACCGCCACCATCAGACTACTTGCTAGGAGACGCATCCGCCGCTTGCAAATTCCCTTTGCGCTTCGCCACGTAGGCATTGTATTCGTCGTCGCTTAAATAGGTGACGTTCATCCAGGCGTGCCCCATTTCATCCACCGTACGGTCGCCGTAACCCACCCACTGATCGGGATCCGGATTATTAGGATTTGCGCGCGTGTTGTCATACCACGCCGTCACGTGGATCATCGTGCCCTTCGGCAGCACCGGAGCCGCGTCGTCGGCATAGATATAGTTGGTCATCCAGTTGAAGTTGAAATTACCCACATGGCTGATTAACTGCGTGCTGCCGTCCGGCAAAACTGCCTCCACGGTCATGGCCTTGCCGCGCAAATGCATGTGCGGCTGGAAATTTTCGAGCATCGCCGGCCGCGTCAACACCGTATAGTTATCGGTCTGTGAAATCGTATTCGGCGCGATATCGATGTTCCGCCCGGAACGCGTGCGAGCGCTGCCCGAAGGCTGGAAGCTGCGCAGCGCCTGGAACGACGTCAAGTAGCTGCGATGCTTCGGCTCCTGACCCTTCGGATAAAGCCAGATGCCCAGCTCGACATTATCGCGAATCTCTTCGCCGACGGCGTGAATATGCACGTCCCAGGAAATCTGCGCGCCCGGCAGAAGCAGCTTCCCGCTGTCCGGCCGGTAGAGGTCATAGCCCTTGCCGATGGCCCATTCCATAAAGTACGCGCGAGCACCGAAGTCGGAGTCGCCGGAGTTCGGCGCCAGACTCGACGGATCGTCCTGTACCAGATACGCCACCGCATGATGCGTGATTTTCCGTCCCGCGGCAGTGCCTGGACGGACCTCAACAGCGCGCACCCAGCGCGGTTCCGAGATCGGAATATTCGAAGTGGGACGCCACCAGACATCCTGATGATGCGCCGCCATGGTGTACGGCTCGGATTTGATCACCAGATCCGGCTCACCCAATTCCTTGGCAGCTTTCCATTCGTTCTCAGCAGGCCATTGAACGGGTGCTGGCAGGTCCTTGACATCGCCCATTGGCGCGCCGGCGTCTACCCAGTTGACGATGGCCGCGATCTGTTCATCCGATAGAGAAATGTCATTCTTGAACCTCTGCACGCCCACTGTTTTGTCTATGTGCCACGGAGGCATCTGCCGCGTGACCACGCGCTGCTTGATGGCCTTCGCCCAGGGGCGCGTCTCTTCATAAGAGACCAGCGACATGGGCGCCATGGCACCTTTGTGATGGCACTCCTGACAACGCGCCTGCAAAATCGGCGCGATATCTTTGGCGAAAGTCATCGTTTTAGGGGCCGGCGCCGCAGCCGCATCAGCGGCGTAGAGCGAGCTGGACAGCGTTAAAAACGCACCGAAGGCTGTTGTAGTTACTAACGTCATAGCGCGCTCCCTCCGCACATCACCAAGCGACGAATAGTTTATCTGGGCTTGCGTTGAGTGTCAAAGGGCTACAGGCCAGCCAACCGCACCGTGCGCGCCGGTTCCTCGCCCAACCATTCCGGGTGCGCCGCCGTTGAGTCGAAGACAGAGGTGGTCTTGAAAAGCTCGTAGGCGCCGTCCACCGCCAGCTGCGCCGTTTTCGCCCGCAGCCGCGCCTCCTCCGGTTTCGTGAGGGGTTGGAATGTTTCGGCTGCTTTTAGAGCCTGCTTCAGGATCTTCATGCTATCGATACCGGTGATGACCACCGAAGTTGGCAGATTGAGCGCGTAATGCAGGCACTCGACCGCGGTAACGGCGCCGCTCTTCAGAATGACGCCGTTGCCCATGCTCTTCATACTCAGAACTCCGATCCTCGCCGCGACCAGTTCCGGCAGCACTTGCTTTTCAAAGCTGCGGAAATGAGTGTCCATTAAGTTAAGAGGCATTTGCACGGTGTCAAAGCGGAAGCCGTGGCGCTTGGCGGTGGCGAGCATATACAGATGGACGCCCGGATCTTTGTGCCCGGTGAAGCCGATGAAGCGGATCTTCCCCGCCTTGCGCGCGGCGAGAAAAGCCTCCATCGCCCCGCCCTCCGCAAAAATTCGATCCACGTCGTCGTAGCGAATCACCTCATGATGCTGCAGTAAATCGATTACATCCACGCGCAGCCGTGCCAGTGATTCGTCCAATTGCCGCGCCGCTTCCTTCTTGGTGCGCCCGTCCACCTTTGTCATGACGAACGCGCGGGAGCGGTTACCTTCCCGCAACGCTTTGCCGAGGCGCTTCTCGCTTTCACCCTCCCGGTAGTCCCAGGAGTTATCCATGAAGGTCAGCCCGCCATCGAGCGCGGTCCGCACCAGACGCACGGCCTCGGCACTCGATAACTGCGGGCATCCCAGGTGGAAGCCTCCCAATCCGAGAGCTGAAACCTGAACTCCGGTGCGGCCCAACGCGCGATAGATCATGCGGCTCTTACGGTTTTGGCAGCGCTTGGGCGGCCGACAGGTGTGCGCGCAAGGTGGGGAGGGTCTGGCGCGCCCAATTCTTCACGTCTGGATCGCTCCCCGAGTTTGCCTCTTTCTCAAACTCGCGAATGTCTTTTTCGTGATCTTCAACCGCGGTACGGGCGAACTCGCGGTCAAATTCAGCTCCGTTCTTCGAGGCCAGCGGAGTGGAATAAACCATCTTCGCATCCTCCTGAGGCAAGCTCGCGCCCTTGCGCTTAGCCAGCGCCTCTAATTCGCGATTCCCTTTACTATGGTCGTCGATTAAGCGTTGCGACAGGCTCTTCACCCCTTGGCTTTGGCCCTTCTCCAGGCCCAGACGCCCCATTTGGACTTCCATCATCCCGCCTTTAGCGGCGTCTTGAATGAACTTCTGATCCTGGGCATTCAGGTTCTGCGCCTGCGCTGGAAGGCCCCAGAGAGCCAACGCCGTCAGGGCTCCAGCCAACTGTACAGATGTAGACATAAAACTCCTTTCCCAGCGATTAGATCATCACCGTGAAGAGCCTGTTTCCGACTGCCGCGAAAAGAAAAAGCCAGCGCATCGCACGTGGGCAACGCGCCGGCTCGGTGTTGCGCCGCTCGGAAATTGCGCTTAGTGGCGCTCGGCGGGAACTGTGTTCAAAGACGAAATCAGTGCGCGCCCTTCCGCCGTGGGGCGTACGTCGCCGTTCACAACTTCTTTGGTGCTGAGCGGCATTCCGTACATAGCTTCGTTGTCTTCACGGTCCGGACGCAGAGTGGTTCCCTTCAACGAGACGCCCGCGAAAACACCGCGTGAACGCGACCATGACAGCATCTCCGCCGAGAGTTTGGCATCGGTCTGCGCCGAAGCATTCCGTCCTACCGGTCCTGCCGCGACCTCGCCTTCCGCGCCTAGGGTCAGCTTATCGCCCATCAGGCGTTCGGCACCGCGTCGATTCATCACGAGCATAACGACGTCAGTTTCAGAGCCGCCAATCTGGAAGCCAATGC
>JALYJH010000178.1 GCA_030775415.1 Acidobacteriota bacterium
TGCTTACAATCGCGTTGGGACTTTCGGTGGGCTGCTCGCGGGAACCGCAAGCCGCCGACGTGAAGGACGCCACAGAAAAATCTTTAAAAGACGCCGGATTTAAGGACGTCACGGTATCGCAGGATCGTGCGAAGGGTGTCGTAACCATCGGCGGCCACGTGGACTCTCAGGAAGACAAAGCGCGCGCGGAAGCCATTGCCAAAGCGTCCGCCGGCGGTCAGATCGTCGCCAATGAGGTGGGCGTGCAGCCTGCTCCCACCGCGAGAATTGCAAAAGAAGTCAGCGCGGACGAAGATGCAGCGATCAACAAGAATCTGGACGCCGCCTTTACCGCCGCCGGGCTCAAAGGCGTAAGCCACAAGACCAAAAACGGCGTCGTGATTCTCACTGGCAAAGTGTCAGCCGCCGCCACCCGCACCCAAGCCGAACTAGCGGCAAGTCAGATTCCGAACGTCCAGCAAGTAGTCAACGAAATTGAAACCAAGCAGAATTAGGGCAAGCGAAGCGCGCGGCAGGAATCAGGCAGCCGCCGCGCGCTTCACCCTGCCGCCTATCATCTCGACCATGCCGATCGCTCCCAAACCTAACAATAAGTGCAGCCCGCGAATCACCTCGTGAGCGCTTCCGGGTAAAAACATCTGCATGCGGAAAGCAAACGCCAGCACAATAACCCCATAAAACATCCCGCCCAGCACCAGCGCGGGAGGTACGCCTCTGCGCAGCCCGATCCCTGAAAGAATCCACAGTAGTCCGATGACAACTTCCCCGATGCGCATATGCACCGGAATCAGTTCAGAGGATCTGCCGGACCAAAACATAAATCCGAGCACCAGCAAAAACAGACCAAGTACGCGCACCGCGTTCTGGATGATCACCGCTGCAACTCTCATAGGGCTTAGGATCGCACGCCCGCACGCTTGTTATCCCGACGCATTAGTGCGCCTCCGCCGAAACCGCAGCCGCCCTGTCGAGCATTCCGTCCAGATCAGCCCGCGAATAATAGTGTCCTCGCATGACGACCGCCCTGATCTTCTGCGTGTTCCGAATATCGTCCAGCGGATCCGCATCCAGCAAAACCAAATCGCCTGACTTCCCTTCCTCCACCGTTCCCGTATCTTCCAAAATCCCAAAGTAGCGCGCCGGATTCCTCGTAGCCGTCTGTAGAGCCTCCAAATTGGTCAAGCCGGACTCCGCCAGCAGCGCCAGTTCCTGATGCAGCCCCCACCCCGGCAACACTGGATTCAACGGACTCGTATCCGTCCCTGCCAGCCACTCCACTCCCGCACGATGCATGTCGCCCACCAGTTTCCGGTAGCGCGTCAACAGCATCCGCATGCGCTGGTGCAACACTTCATACTCCGCCGGCGACTCATCTCGCAAATAATAAATCGCTCGCGGATCCCAATTCTCCGTCCAGATTTTAGGTAGAAACCGCCGCCGCGGATCGTTCACAAACTCCTCATCCAACTCGTGCGCAAACCCATCCAGGATCGCGAGCGTAGGCGTTTGCCAGGTCCCATTCGTCACGAACGCCTGAAACATCGCAGCCGCTTTTTTCTCATCGTAGGTATCCACCAGCCCCGCCAGCATCGGCCAAGCCAGCAGCCGCAACCGTTGCGCGCCGGTAATTTTGGAATCGTACATCATGGCCACGCGTTCCTCGCGCAGACGCGCCTCGTCGGTCGATGCGTTCAACAGAATATTATTGAGATGCTCCTCGCTGCGCATCCCCGCCGCGGATGCCTCGAGCGGGCTCACCTCCTCCGGCACATGCCCCGCCACCGGAATCCCCATGGTCCGCGCCTCCTCCATCAGCGCCAGAAACGCCGCCCGCGGGACGCTGTTGTACACTTTCAAAAAATCCGCGCTGTCGGCCGCGAGCGCCCGCACCGCCGCCCGCGCCTGTTCCGCATTCGCCACCGCCGCCGCATCCGGCGCCGTGCCCGTCATTAACGGACCGTCGATAAACCCCGGAGCAAACATGCGCGGCGCGTCCGGCAGCAGTCTCCATTCGCGGATGGTCGCCAGCGCGGTCCCCGAATACATCTCGCGCACGCCCGTGATCCCGTTCGCCACCAGCAGCGGAAAGATAATTTGCGGCACTGTGATATGCACGTGCATGTCCCACAGGCCAGGGATTAGAAACTTGCCCGTGGCATCGATCACCACCGCGCCGCTGATCGCCGCCACGCGCGGTTGAACCGACACAATCCGCCCCTCGCGCACCACCACTGTGAAGTCTTGTTTGGGAGGCGCCCCGGTAGCGTCAATCACGCAAGCGTGCTCGAAGACCAGAGTCTGCGCGAATCCAACAGAAGCTATCAGGAAGAGGAAAATGCGGCGCACTAGAGCAATGGTGTGAGAGCGGCCGGCGTCAGAGCCCTCAAGGCTGTGAGCACAGCCGCCGTCGACAGCAGCAGCTTCATTTCTTCTCGGGCTTGTCGAGCTTGAAGTTCATCACCGCTTCCTTGCGGGTATCGAAGATGCTCAACGTCCGCGCCGCCGCCGTCATATCCCCGAAACGGGCCGTCACCTGATAGTCGATATCCGGACGCAGACTGAAGAACTTGTACCCTCCGTCGCTTTGCGTGATAAATGACCGCACCTGGAGCGTGTGCATGTCCTTCAACTGGACCACCGCGCCGCTCACCGGCTGCTCCTGCGCATTTACTACCATTCCCGTCACCGATCGCAGCTTGGCCTCGTCACGCTTCTCCTTGCGCGTCTGCTCCTGCCCAAAAAGCCCCGCGGAAACCAGCAACGCCACCGCTGCGCAGGCCAACACCCGAGCGCCGTTCCGCATCAGAATCATAGTGTGCTCATTACTCCTGCTACTTGGACTCGGCAGGCAACACCAAAGTTACGTCCACGCGCTCTTCGCCGCCGACCGCAACTTCTTTTTCCGTCGCCTGAAAGCCTTTCCGTGTCCCCCGCACCACGTAAGTGGCCGCTCCCGGCATCACCCGGAACGCGAATTCGCCGCGCGCGTCGCTCAGCGCTTGCAATTTCTTGCCCTTGGGCGCGTCTTTCAGGGCCAGCGTCACCGCGGCCCCCGGCAGTGAGAAACCATTCTCGCGAAACACCGCCCCCGCCACCAGCGCGTGGGGAGCGTCGTTTTGATGTTGCGCTAGCGCCGCCCCGCCCGCCAGCAACAGCCATCCGCACAACGCGGCAGCCAGCTTACTTCCAGGCCTTATCCTCATCGTCGTCGTCTTCTTCGTCTTCGTCGGCATCCTCGTCGTCTTCGTCCAGATCGTCGTCGAGGCCTTCTTCATCATCCTCCTCGACTCCGTCCGGCACCAGTTCCAGCGGACTCACCCCGCTTACATTGAGGTTGGCGCCACACTCCTCGCAGATGAGCGAATCCCCCTCATCCAGTTCTTCCTCGTCAACATCTATGACCGCATCGCAAAGCGGGCAGTTGACCATCGCTCCCTCCTCAAATTGACAAGGATGTGCCGCCATCGCACATCCAGAACTATATTTACCATGAGATCCGCCGCTCCCAGCGTTTAGGCAGGCTGCAAAGCGCCCGCGGCGCGTTCGAGATCGTCGGCCGACAAGGTCACCAGAGTCTTTTCCAGGTCCTCGCCGGACGAGATCATATGCCGCAAATGCCGTCCCGCCAGTTTCAGACACCACGGATCCGTCAACGCATGGCCCGCTTTCGCCGCCAGCGCCAGCAGCAGCGAATGCGGCAGCGCGACAATCTTTTCCTGCTTGTCTTCCCCTTCCGTCCACACCACGAACTTCACATCGACGGTATCGGCATGGCGTATGGAGATGCCTGTCTGCAGCCAGCGGAATTCCACCTCCCACGTGCGGCCAAAAGGGTCGGGGCCAGCTTGAAAGCGGCGAAGATTCTCAGGCATGGCTATTAGCGTAACAAAGACGATAAACTTTTCCTATCGCATTCAATGGAAACCTCCGCATATCGCAGCGGTTCCCACGGCAGCCATTCTCCGCCCGGTAGTTTATAATCGGGGGCAGGATCTTTATGAAACTCAAGCTGTTGGTTTGCTGGGCGACCCTGCTGCTAGCGCAGAGTTTCGCGCAGCAGGCGGCTTCGACGCCTCCGCCCCCTCCGCCCGCCGCGCCAGCCGCCGCCCACGATCCGGCAGACACCGGCGCGCCCGCCTCCTTCCGCTCCGACGTCAACGAAGTCATCGTCCCCGTAACTGTCACCGACGATAAAGGCCGCTTCGTTTCCAACCTGGAACAAAAAGACTTCCAGATTTTCGACGAAGGCAAGCCGCAAAGCATTGAATTCTTCTCGCGCGAGCGCGCCCAGCCCGTGGTGGCCGGATTGTTGCTCGACCTCAGCAGTTCCAGCCGCACGCAATGGAAACATTTTCAGGACGCTGCCACTGAGCTGATGCTGGCCCTGCTGCCTGGTAAAGAGAAGTTCTCCGGCTACCTGATCGGCTACGGCAACAAGGCCGAGTTGATGATCAACACCACCTCCGACCCCGAGCCTTTCATTTCCAAGGTCCGCGACTTGAAACCCGGCGGCGGCGCAGCCCTCTACGATGCCATCTATATGGCCTGCACCAATCGCGCGCTGATCAAAGGGGAACCCTTCGAGCCGCGCCGCGTGCTGATCGTCATCGGTGACGGCAATGATAATTCCAGCAAGAAAACTTTGCAGGAGGTTCTCGAAGTCGCGCAGCGCAATCTGGTGACGATCTATGGCATCAGCACCACCTCCTACGGTTTCACGAGTGAAGGCAGCGAGAACCTGGCCAAGCTGGCCGAAGAAACCGGAGGCCGCGTCGAATATCCCCTGCAAAACGTCTACAAGGACGTTTCCGGATACCAATCGACGCCGTCAGACGAAGGAAACCTGGCGTTTCACGCCGGCAGCGGCGGGTTTGCATCCGCCATCGCATCGGCTCTTTTTGGCTCGGTTGCCAACATAACTGGCGAAATCACCACGCAATACATCCTGCGCTATATTCCCGACAATTCGGTTTCAGCGGACAAAGTCTTTCGGTCGCTGAACGTGAAGGTGGCGCTTCCTGACGTCAAGGTGCGGGCCCGCAAGGGCTATTACCCGGTTGGCAAGTGAGTTGGCAACATCTCATTTTGCCGCCGATAAGTTAACGAAACAAACATGTCTCTCGCGAGCACTTCGGTTGCGGGCACGCGCGCTGCCCGCTATTCGCTGCTGATCGTCGAATTACCTGGGCAAGAAGCGGTCACAGCCGGCGTATTGCTCGAGGACCCCGCCTCGAATCTGGTCCACATCCGTCTGCGCCGCGATTGGGATCAGTTCGCATCCGAAGAAGCCGAAGTGCTCTCGCTGCTCGAGGACGAGCTGCTCGCCCGTTCCGCGCAAATGGGCGCCGCCGAGTTCCTGGCGCAGCTCGAAGACACCCTTTCGAACACCGTCCGCGTTAGCGAGCGCCGCGAAACCATCGTCGAGGACTTCCCGCGCGCGCTCGGCCGCCTCTACCGCCAGCACGTCACTGCCGTTGCCCAGCCGTTCTTCACCCACCTGCCGCGCTATTCCCTGGCCGTAGCCGCGGGACCCTTCTTAGAAAATCACGTGATCGAGGAAGAAGGCTGGGAAGAAACCCCGCCCAACCTGCGCCTGACCCCGGAAATGTTCGTCGCGCGCATCGCAGGCCGCTCCATGGAGCCGCTCATCCCCGACCAGTCGCTGTGCGTGTTCCGCCGCGGCGTCACCGGATCGCGCCAGGGACGTTTAGTTCTTGTCGAAGCCCTGGATCAAGGCGGGAGCGACCGCTACACTGTCAAACGCTATCGCAGCGAGAAGCGCCAGAATGATGGCGGCGAGTGGTCCCACCAGCGCATCCGCCTGGAACCCCTTAACCCGGCCTTCGACGCCTGGGATCTCGACCCTCAGGAAGACCGTTACCGCATCCTCGCCGAGTTCGTCCAAATTTTAGATTGAAGCAGTGCTCGATTGCACTAAAATAGGAGCCAAATGCCACGCTTGTCTTTTTTGCTGCTGCTCCCGGCACTGGCCTTGGCTGCCGACAAATACGACGGCCCGCGCCCGCCCCAACCTGACATGCTGTACCTGGTGCACGCCGACAACCTAGTGCCGACTGAGGCCGTCGAGGCCAAAGAGGAGTCCGGCGTCTATACCGTTCCCGGCGCCAGTTCCTCCGCCCGCACCCCCTTAGCCGAGCCCATTTTCCTCATCCAGAGCG
>JALYJH010000179.1 GCA_030775415.1 Acidobacteriota bacterium
GGCGCTGATCACCCTCTTCGCATTCCCGCCGCACCGTTGGGCCGAGTGGTTGAATAAGGACAACAAAAAGAAATGATGGTGCAATCCAGCCGCTTCCACTTCCGGCTGCGCGCTTGCCGTTCGATTACCGATCGATCGTAGCCTCCACAATCTCCAGCCGCCGCTTAGGAGTTTCCCCCTCCACCTCTTCCTTGGCGAACGCATCCAGCACGTCCATCCCCTCGACGACACGCCCAAACGCGCTAAACTGACCGTCCAGATTCGTCCCCGCCCCCAGCATCAGGAAGAAAGAAGTCGTGGCTGAATTGGGATCGTCCCCATGCGCCATCGATATAATCCCGTGCGTATGCTTCACGTCGGCGCGAAACTCGCCCTTCACCGGACGCACCCAGCGGTCGGCATAATGGATCCGCCCCGCCGCCGTCCCCCCTTGCACCACAAAATCCTTAGAGATGCGATGAAACACCGTCCCGTCATACCAGCCGCTTTGCGTCAGCTTCAAAAAATTGCGCACGTTCTCCGGAGCCCAATCCGGCTCCATCTTGACCTTGATGTTTCCCAGCGTCGTCTTTAGCGTCACCGTCCGCCGCATCTCATCGACGCTCGCGTTGACGAATGGCTCCTCCCGCTTTTTCTCGATCGTGATCTTCAAAATCCGCACCGGCTTATCCGTCATACCGCTCGAATCCGCGGCCGTTTGCGAAATTTTTTCGACCACGTCCATGCCCTCCATAACGCGTCCGAAGGTGGAGAACTTTCCATCCAGTTGCGGCTGCGGCGCCACGCACACAAAAAACTGCGCTCCCTCGCTATTCGCCCGCCCGGGAATACTCACCGTCGACACCACCCCGCGCTCATGCTTTAAATCGCTGAACTCGTTCGCAAGCAGACTCAATCCACCCGTCCCCCATTGAGCCTTCGGAGTCCGCGGGTTCTTCAATAGCGGATCGCCGCCTTGTATAATCCCGTTCGCCACCACGCGATGAAACGCACTCCCGTCGTAGTACCCTTGCCGGGCTCGCACGATAAACTGCTCGACATGCTTCGGCGCCTTATCCCCCGCAAACTCAAAACGAAAAGTGCCCAGGTCCGTCACCACCACCGCCTCGACGTCCTGCGCCCACGCGCAGCCGCCAAGCAGCAGAAGGATCCAAGCCCAGACCATCTATTTCACCGGCTCCTTGCTCACGCCGGCAATCCAATAATCCGTACCCTGCACCAAAACCTTAGCCTGGATCTTCTCCCCCGCCTTCAACTTGCTGAACTCCGCCTTGTCCTTGACCGGATACTCCATCGTCATCGCTTCCATCCAGCCCTCGATTTTCCCGCCTTTCACCGTCGCAGTCTGCGCCATGGGATCGACGCTCACAACCTCCCCCTGCAACTGGTATTCCTTCACCGGAAGCGGAGGAGGATTCCGCTGGCACCCCATCAGCAGCAGCGCGCAAAGCAAACAAGTCAGCAGTTTCATAGCGTCTTCTAAAAAGCCTACCGCACCCGCCTACCGCTTACCCCGCGCCCAGCCGATTAGCAAAGGGATGGGGTCCGCCACCGCCATAACTGCGCCACCGGTCCAGGAGCGCGCGCACGTTCTGAAAAACCGGCTCACTCCCTCCCTGTGCGACCTCTTTTTCCTGGCCGTGATCGCCTGGTCTTTCATGACCTCAGGCACCGGCTGGAGCCGCCTCCTCTGGGACGGAGACACCGCCATCCACATCGCCACCGGCAACTGGATTCTTGACCATGGCAAAATCCCCACAACCGATCCGTTCTCCTTCACGCAGCCCGGAGTTCCCTGGATCCCCTACGAGTGGGGCACCGAAGTGCTCTTTGCTCAACTCAACCATGCCCTCGGATTGAAAGGAATCGTATTCGTCTGCGGAGTAGGGATCGCAGCGCTGATCGTCGTTCTGCTCCGCACCATGCTGGCCGCTGGCGCCGATGTCCTGCTATCGATCGTCACCGCACTGTTTGCATCGAACGCTTTATTGATTCACTACCACGCGCGCCCGCATCTGTTCACGCTCTTATTCCTGGCGATCGCGGCATACATCCTCACGCAGGACCGGATTCGCCATACGCGAATGATCTGCCTGCTCCCCGCTCTCACGGCCGTGTGGGTAAACCTGCACCCGGGCTTTATCATTCTGTTTGCGTATTTGGGAGCGTTCGTAATCGGCAGCGTCTTAGAAGGCTCCCGCGCATCCGCCAAACGTTACGCCTTACTAACCGCCGCTTGCGCCGCGGCCACGCTGCTCAATCCCTTTGGCTACAAATTGCATCTGGACGTCTTCACGTACCTGCATGGCAACGGCACCACCGAATTTATTCAGGAATTCCAAGCCCCCACCTTCCGCAGCCAACCGCAGCTCTTTTACATGGGATTCCTGATAACCGGCGTGGCCCTTTGCGGCCTCTACCTCAGCCGCCGCAAATTCGTCGAACCCCTGCTCCTGATCGGAACCGCCTACGCGTCGCTCACCGCGGTCCGCCACAGCACCATCTTCGTGGTCTTAGCCGCCCCCATGATCGCAGCCGAGCTATCGCGCCACTGGCAAGCCTGGGTGGCACGCCAGCCCCGCGCCTCAGCAGCCCGCATCCTCGATGGCCTCTCCTCTGAAAAACGCGCGGCGTTCTCCCGATCCAGCATCTGGCTCCCAGCCGGCCTGGCAGCTATTTTCTTCTGCACGCCGCAAGAACTGTGGCCCATTGGATTCGACAAGGAAATGTTTCCCGTGGATCTGGCCGCGCGCCATCCCGAACTAGCCACCTCCCGCCTGTTCACCTCTGACCAATGGGCCGACTATCTGCTCTACGCGAACTACCCCCGCCAGAAAGTCTTCTACGATGACCGCGCCTTCTACGGCGTAAAAATGTACCGCGATGCCACCGCGCTCCTAACCGCCCAACCCGCTTCGCTCGCCACGCTGGATCGCTACCAAATCGACCGCGTGCTCATGCCAACGCACTCGCCACTCTCGCAGCTCCTGCACCAATCCACCGCCTGGCAAGTCATCGATCATGACACCACCGCCGAACTGTTCTCCTTGAGCCCCGCACGCCCGGCCCGTCCTTAAGCCGCCAATACTCACAGGCTCGCGAAGTCAATGACGCCTGCCTGCGGCACGCCAATCTTCGCAACCTGACTCATCTTGCCGCTATTTCCATCGAGCGCGAAGGTCACAACGTCGTTCGATTGCAGATTGCACACAAAAAGAAACTTACCTGAAGGTTCAATGTTCAGCTCGCGAGGACCCTGGCCTCCGGTCTTCACGATATCGACACGAGTCATGCGGCCCGTTCCTTCATCGATGCTGAAAATTGCGATCGTGTCTTCGCCGCGGTTCGCGCTATAGGCGAATTTCCCATTGGGATGCAGGCGAATGTCCGTGGGCGCTACCCGCGGCCCAGAATATCCCTCTGGAACCGTGGCGATGGTTTGAACCGCGCTTACTTCTCCGTTGCCGGAATCGAAATGGAACGAGGAGACGCTGGCCTCGCGTTCGTTCGTCATAAAGAAATACGGCGCGCGCGGATGCGTCACCAGATGCCGCGGCGCTCTCCCGGGAGGCGTCGCAAACCATTTCCCTTCGAGCTTGCGTGAATCCGGCCTGAACGGATAAACGTAAAGGCGGTCATATCCGTTATCCGAAGCGATGATCCAGCGCTGCGTGCGGTCGAATATCGCCGCGTGGCACGCAGCCGGCGGACCGCTAGTGTCGGAAAACGGCCGCTGCTCGAAAACCGAAACGTCGCACGCCGGTTCCAGCGATCCGTCGGGCCGCACCGGATGCAGCGCCACCGTAGCGTCGTCCGTGGGACTCTCAATCACAGGAATGCCGTTCCTCTTAACGACGCGAGTGATTTTGTTGACGGCGCCATGATTCGCCACCACTACGCGCGAATTCGTCGCGTCGATCCTCACCGAAACTGGGTTACCGCCCATCGATGGCTGTGTGTTCAGATGCCTGAGGGAGCCATCCTCAGCGCTGATGGCGAAAGCCGCGACACCGCCTCCCGCGCCCGCTTTCCCGCCTAACGTGGGCGTCAAATTGATGCTGTAGAGAAAGCGCCCGTCCACGGAAGTGCACATCCCATCGCTGTTGAGATCGTCCAGTTCCGGGCCCGTCTTGCTGACTTCGGTCAATGACCCGTTGCTCATGTCTACGCGGTAAACGTTTATCCCCCCGCCCTTTCCAGATCCAAACAACGGGCCGATCGTGTGCCGCCCGACATAGGCAAAGAGCCGCTTTTCGCCAGCCCGCTGTTGATAAGCGCTCACCTGGGCCGCGGCCAAAGCGGCTCCAGAGATACCGGCGAATGTCCGCCGCGAAATTTCTTTTCCCATAACCTTACCTCCTGCTCCGCCATGGCGGAAACCCATTCCGCTCTCCAAAAACAATAGCAGGATTATTTAGGCACGGTCCGCTCCATCCGCCCGAACAGAACTTTCGGTGTCAATCATTTACAGCCGGTCACTTCAGGTCACTGACTCCCCGGATACCACGTGTTACCGCAAATCTGACGGTTCTGAGGACCGCTTGTGCTACACTTCCCTTCGATCATTCGATACTGAACTCGGACTCCCAACTATGCCTCGCCGCACAGCCGCATCCGCCTTTGCACTCATTCTGATCCTGGGACTGCTTTTCCCCGTCAGCACCTTCGCGCACAACGTTTCAAAGAGAGACGCCTCCTTTTTACAGTCGAGCCACGGCGCCGCCATCGCCCCCTTCGTTTATTTGGGCGCCAAGCATATGGTCACTGGATACGACCACCTGGCCTTCCTCATCGGAGTCATCTTCTTTCTTTACCGCCTCAAGGATGTGGTTCAATACGTCAGCTTGTTCACTCTCGGCCATAGCATCACCTTGCTAGCGGGCGTTCTGGGAGGAATCCACGCCAACTCTTACGTCGTCGACGCCATCATCGGATTCTCGGTCGTCTATAAAGCGTTCGATAACATGGACGGTTTTCGCAGGTTCTTCGGCTTTGAACCTAACACCAAGGCGGCGGTCCTGATCTTCGGCTTATTCCACGGCTTCGGACTCGCCACCAAGCTTCAGGAACTGGACCTTTCAAAGAACGGGCTCGTGGCGAATATTGTCAGCTTCAATGTGGGAGTCGAAATCGGCCAGGTGCTGGCGCTTACAGCCGTGCTCATTGTCATCAGTTTTTGGCGGACCCGCAGCGGTTTTCTGCGCCACGCATTCGCGACCAACACCGCCTTGATGGCCATAGGTTTTGTACTCACCGGATATCAGATCGCCGGATACTTTCTGGCGTCATAAAGCGCAAGGAACACCATGGAACTTCAAACCCAGCAGAAGATTGACGCCCCTTCGAAGAGCTCGCTCGCCAAGGCGACTTTGATCGCCCTTCTCGCCGCCCTGCTTCTCTTGTTTGTCGCGGTGTTGCCCGCGGAATATGGTTTCGATCCGCTGCATACCGGAGCTCTCTTGGGGCTCACCGGGATCTCGCAAGCCGGGAACACCGAGGTCAAGGGACGCGCCGCCGCTACGCCCGTAGCCGGCCAGACTGGAATCTACACCTCCCAACCCAAGATTTACAAAGTCGATTCCCAAGACTTTACTTTGGAGCCCGGGGACGGCGTGGAAATGAAGTACCACATGCAAAAGGGCGCGGGCATGGTTTACGGCTGGAAAGCCAGCGGCAAGCTCGCCTTCGAATTCCACGGCGAACCCGATCAGAAACCTAATAAAGACTATTTTGAGAGCTACCAGTTGAACGATAAAATCGGCCAGGATGCCTCCTACGGCTCCTTTACCGCACCCTCCACAGGCATCCACGGCTGGTTTTGGGAAAACAAAAGCACCAAGCCAATCCAGTTCCACTTGACGGTGGCCGGTTTCTTTGATTCCGCCAAAATGTTCCCCGATGGTAAGCCCGAAGACGTCCCGGTGGAGGACGCAAAATAGCTCGCGGGGCCAGCCATGCTCAATTGCATTCGTGGTAGCTCGGGTGTACGATGTCTTTCTATGTTTCTCCCCACCGCGAAGTTTGCCGGGCTCGTGCTCCTGCTGGCAGTTCTGTCCGCTCCCGCCCCCGCTCAGGACTCGAGTCAGAAACTCTACGTTGTCACCCACGTAGACATCGGAGGCCAAGCTCTCGCCGCCGAAGGCGCAAAATTGTTACAGCAATTCGCGGCCGATAGCGTC
>JALYJH010000180.1 GCA_030775415.1 Acidobacteriota bacterium
ATGATCGGTACCGGCATATTCACCTTCACTGGTTATCTAGCCGGCGATCTGGGCTCCGCCAGTCTCGTCCTCTGGATCTGGGTGGTCGGAGCCGTCTGCGCATTAACCGGTGCGTTCTGTTATTCCGAACTCGGCATTAACATGCCCAGCTCCGGCGGCGAATACGTTTACCTCACGCAAGCCTACGGCCCCACCTGGGGATTCATGACCGGCTGGGTTTCATTCTTCGCCGGTTTTTCCGCGCCCATTGCCTTGGCTGCTCTCGCGTTTTCCGATTACCTGGCGCAATTTTTCCCCGCGCTGCATCTAGAGGACTCGGCCGTGCTCTTCGGTTCCGGCGATTGGAAATTTACCTTCGGCTGGGCGCAAGTAGTAGCCTGCCTGCTCATCTTTCTCTTCACGACGATTAATATATTCGGAGTCCAGCGCGTCGCGCGCCTCCAGAATGTACTCACCGGTGCGAAAATCCTGACGCTCGTCGCTTTCATCTTTCTCGCCTTCACCATAGGCAACGGCGACTGGCACAACTTTTCAGTCCCGGCCGTGCGCACATCCCACGACTCCATCCCCACTCAGTTCGTCCTCAGCCTGTTCTTCATTTACCTTGCCTATAGCGGCTGGAATGCTGCCACCTACGTAGCCGAAGAACTCAAACAACCCTCGGTCACGCTCCCCCTGGCTCTCACGGTGGGAACCATTCTGGTTGCGGCTCTCTACGTCGCCTTGAATGTGGTTTTCATCTATGCCGTTCCCATGGAAAATCTGAAAGGAGAAACCGCTGTCGGAGCCTTAGCCGCCTCGCGCTTATTCGGCCCGCAAGTAGCCGGCATTTTCGCCGCGCTCATGGCCCTATCGTTAATGTCCACCGTGAACGCCATGGTCACCATCGGTCCGCGTGTCTATTACGCCATGGCCAAGAACCGAGCCTTCCTGGCCTCCGCCGCCAAAGTACATCCCAAGTGGCACACGCCCGTAGCCGCCATCGTCGCCCAAGGCGTATGTGCGATGGTCATGACGTTGACGCCCTTCCCCCAGCTAGCCATCTACATCGGCTTCACGCTGAATATTTTCGCCGTCATGAGCGTAGCGTCCCTCATGATCTTCCGCCGCCGCAAAGGCTGGCAAAAACTCCGCGTCGTAAGCTTCGCCTACCCGTTGATCCCCGTGATCTTCATCCTGGTAGGCCTCTGGATGATCGTCCGCGGCCTGGAATTTAAGCCTTTCATCTCCTTAGCCGCCGCGCTGACGCTAGTGACCGGAGCCCTGGTCTACCACTTCCGCCTCCGCCCCCCCGTCCCCGCCCCGCCGTCCATAGAGACCTACTGAAAAGAGGGACGGAGCCTGATTTCTCCCTCCGCAACGGAATAGCCCACATCAGCCGCCAGAAATCAGGCTCCGTCCCTTTTTTCCCCGAGAGAGCAAAGTTTTCGTCCCCCGCGCTAAACTTGAATTTCATGTCCCATTCACATTCCACGTTAGAACCGCCACGCCGCCTGCTCTTTGGACCCGGACCCACCCAGGTCCACCCCCGCGTCTACGAAGCCATGGGCAAGCCCATCGTCGGCCACCTCGATCCCTTCTTTTTCGAAGTCTACGAAGAAATCCGCCGCGACCTCCGCCCCGTCTTCGGCACCCAAAACCCCTTCGTACAAGTGATCTCCGGCACCGGCAGCGCCGGCATGGAAACCGTGCTCGCGAATTTCGTCGAGCCCAACCAAAAACTGGCCGTCTTCACCGCCGGCTACTTCTCCGAACGCCTAGTGGAGATGGGCCGCCGCCACGGCGCCAACGTGGTGTGCAGTAGCAAATCTTGGGGCGACACTTTCACCGAAGCCGAAGCCGCAGCCTTCATCGACAGAGAAAAACCCCACGCCGTAGCCTTCGTCCACGCCGAAACCTCCACTGGCGCGCGCCAGGATCTAGCCGCGATCACGCGCCCCGCCCGCGCCGCCAAAGCCATCACCATAGTGGACTGCGTGACCTCACTCGGAGCCATGCCGATCAACATCGATGCCTCAGGCGTCGATGTAGCGTTTAGCTGCACTCAAAAAGGCTTGAGCTGCCCCCCGGGCCTCTCGCCCATCACCGTCTCCCCCGAAGCCGTGGAACGCCTGCGCGCCCGCAAAACTCCGTGCCCCATCTGGTATCTGGATCTAAAGCTGCTGCTCGATTATTACGAAGGGGCCCACCGCTACCACCACACCGCGCCCATTACAGCGTTTTACGCCCTGCGCGAAGGCCTGGCGCTAGCCCGCGAAGAAGGCATCGAAGCCCGCTTTGCCCGCCACCAGACCTCGCACGACGAATTCGTCCGCCGCATTGAAGCCGCGGGACTCGAAATGTTCATCGACGACGACGCCCGCCGCATCGTCAATATCAACACCCTAAAAGTCCCCGCCGGCGTCGACGACCTGAAAGCCCGCAAGAGCCTGCTCGAGAAATACGACATCGACATCGCCGGCGGCTTCGGCCCCCTGGCGGGCAAAATCTTCCGCATCGGCGTCATGGGCCCCTTAGCGACTCCAGAAAACGTAGAACTCCTCACCGGCGCGCTCATCGAGTGCATCAAGTAGAAACCTAGTCAGCAACGAATCCAATTCGGCGTTTGAGTGGAACCGGTGGAGGCTCCAGAAGTTTTTTGATGGCTTTAAAAATCAATTGGATTTCTTCGTCGTGCGAGCCATACTTTCGCTCCAACGAAGCAATCTTATTTGCCAAGTCCTTGTGAGTAGCCATTACTTCCCGGAGTTTTACAAACGCACGCATAATTGCGATGTTGACCTGAACGGCGCGCTCGCTATTCAACACTGACGAAAGCATCGCCACGCCCTGTTCGGTGAAGACATACGGTGCGTACTTGCGATGTTGGCCGCGCTTTAAGATCGCAGTTTGCGATCTTAAAGCCAGCACCATTCGTCCATCGGCCAGAGTCAACCGCATCATAAAATACTTGGGAAACCGATTTCGATTTCGCTTCACTGCTTCATTGAGACGGCCCATTACCACGCCATACAATTGCGCCAGATCTGCATCGAGCATAATCTTCTGCCCGCGTATGAAGTAAATTTTCCGTTCGATAATCTCGACCGGAACCAAGGATTCGGATGGTGCTGAAAGCCTCTTTTGCACGATGCTAGAAGTTCAGAGAATAGCAGGCGGCGAGATCGGATTAGTCCCAGGGCGGGCATGGAGATTCCACAGTGACTCAGGTCAGCACCTGTCATAAAAAATGGATGAGGAACCAAATATTACCCCGCGCTTACCAAGAAACGCATAGAATAACCCCATGGCCAAATTCGAACTCACCAAGTCTATCGAAGCCGTCAAACTCAACCCCCGCACCCTGCGCCCCCTGAGCGACCTCAAACACACCATACCCTACGGCGCCCTCCTCGAAAAACTCACCCTCGATCGCGATATGCAACAATTTCACTACCTCGGGGAACCGTTTGAATGCCCCGAAGAGGACATTAAGGCCGCGCTCCACGAAATCCCCTAGGGTTCTTCGACCCCTATATCTAGGGGTAGTTCCCAGCTCACCCCCAGCACCAGTAGCCTTGGTGCTTTACTTTCCGCAAAATACGGTTTAGGATTGGTTTGTCCCCCCGAGATGCGTCTCTAGATATGTATGGAGGGCTAGGTTTTGCTACAGCTCAAGCGCGTCGATATTCAAGGCTTTAAGTCGTTCTACGATCGCACCGAAATGCGCTTCCACGGCTCCGGCGTCACCGCCGTCGTGGGCCCCAACGGCTGCGGAAAATCCAACCTGAGCGACGCCATCAGTTGGGTCCTCGGCGAGCAAAGCGCCAAGAGCCTGCGCGGCTCCCGCATGGAAGACGTGATCTTCGCCGGCACCCGCGACCGCAAGCCGCTCGGCCTCGCCCAAGTCACCTTAACGATGGCCGACCCCGCCGCCCCGCACCGCACCGGGGAGTCCGCCGCTAACGGCAACGGGCACCCGCCGCAGCCCTCCGAGATCACCATCACGCGCCGCCTCTACCGCTCCGGCGAAAGCGAATACCTGATCGACGGCAAATCCGCCCGCCTGCGCGACATTCAGGAACTCTTCATGGGCACCGGCTTAGGCCCGGAAAGCTACGCCATCATCGAGCAAGGCCGCATCGGCCAAATTCTCTCCAACAAGCCAGCCGACCGCCGAGCCATCATCGAAGAAGCCGCCGGCATCGGCAAATATAAAACCCGCAAGCGCCTGGCCGAGTCGAAACTGGAAAGCGCAAAACAAAACCTGGCCCGAGTATTCGACATCCTGGAAGAAGTCAGCCGCCAGGCCAATTCCCTCAAGCGCCAAGCGTCGAAAGCCAAGCGCTACGAAGAGCTGCGCACCGACATGCTCGCGCACCTCCGCCGCGCCGTAGCCGGCCGCTTCCAAATTCTCGAAGCCGACGCCGCCAAACTAGCGCTCGATCTCACCCAGGCGCAGACCAGTTTCCAAACCCTCTCCGCCGAAGTCCAAACCAAGGAACAGGAGTACGCGCGCACCCAAGAATCCTGCTATCAGGTCGAAGCCGCGCTTACCGAATCTCGCGCCCGCGTTGCCGAACTCAACCTTGAAGCCGAGCGCACCCGCAGCCGTCTGGCCCTACAAGCCAAACAAATCGGAGCTATCGAAGAACGCATGGCCGCCGGCGAAACGGAAACCCGTTCTCTAGACGAGCGCCACCTGCGCGAATCCGCCGAACTTTCCACGCACCAGGAAAACATCGCCGCCATCGAGCGCGATGCCGCTGCCGCCCGCGAGCGCCTGGAAGCCAAATCGCAAGAGCGCGACGCTCTGCAAACCCATCTTCGCGACCGCGAGCGCCAACTGGAATCCGCCCGCCAACAAGTATTACGCCTGCTGGGTGAAGCCTCCGCTCTGCGCAATCAACTGGCACAAGCCGACGAATATCTGGCCGCCATGGATCGTGATGCCGCCCGCTCCCGCAAGGAAGAAGAAGGAGCATCCGCCGACATTGCCCGCCTCGACCAAAGCCGCGCCGAACTCTCCACGCGTCTTTCCGCGCGCCAGCTCGAACTCGAATCCTTAACCGACCGCCGCCGCCGTGTAGAAGAAGAATCCAAGGACCGCCAACAGCGCACAGTCGAATCCCGCCAGAAATTAAACGTCCTGCGCGAAGCGCTCTCAAAACAGAAAGCCCGCAAAGAATCGCTAGAAGGAATTCTGTCGCACCGCGCCTACACGACCGAATCCGTGAAGCGCCTCTTCGATCGCCCCACCGACAGCTTCCGCCCCTTAGGCGTGCTCGCCGACTTCGTCGAAGTCACTAACCCCGAATGGGAGCGCGCCTCCGAAGAATTCCTGCACGAAGAATTGGAATACGTAGTCGTCCAAGATTGGCAAGGAGCCGAACGCGGCATTGAGGTCCTGCGCGCCGCGTCCGATGGCCGGGCGACTTTCTTAGTGCATGCGGAATCAGCCGCGCCATCCGCCCCCGCTACCGACCTATCTTCCGAATCCGCCGTCTCCGGCACTCTCCGAGATGCCCTTCGCCTGACCAACGGTTTCGCCGCAGCCCCGCAAGGCTTCCTGCCGCGCCTGGCCCGCTGCTTCCTGGTATCCGACCACGCGGCCGCGCAGCGCCTGGCCGAAGCCCATCCCGATTGCTATTTCCTGCTACCCGACGGCGCCAGCTATCACGGCCACACCATCACCGGCGGCAAGAAAAGTTCCGGCGGCCCCTTGGCTCTCAAGCGCGAGCTCCGCGAACTCACCGCTCAAGTAGAACTTCGCGACCGCGAAGCCGATGACCTGACCTCCGAACTAGAATCCCTGGAACGCGGCCTGGCGCTGCTATCCGAAGAGCTCGAACAAGTCCGCGCCCTGCAACAAGCGCAGGAGAAGGACGCCCTCGCTCTCGACCACGAACAACGCAAGCTAGCTGAAGAATACGCCCGCGCCGGTTCGCGCCTTTCGACAGCCCGCCTGGAACTCGATCGTCTGGCGCGCCAGGACGAACAAGCCCGCGCCCAGCGCGAACGCAATCAACTCCTGGTAGCCGAAAAAGAACAAGCCCGCTTCGACCAGGAAAAGGCCGTGGAAATCGCGCGCGGCGAATTCGATGGATTACAGGCGCAAGTCCACGCCATTGGCGAAGAATATTCCGTTTTGCGCGCCGGCCTCGCCGGACT
>JALYJH010000181.1 GCA_030775415.1 Acidobacteriota bacterium
AAACTGCTGCCGTTGCAGAGCATGGAACCGGGGCAGTACACGTTGCGGATGAAAGTGACCGATAAGAAGCGCAACCAAACGCTTACTCCGTCGGCGACGTTTACCGTAACCTAGGCAGGCGTCAGGTAAAACACCGGCACGTTCATGCGATGGACGGGTTGGGGTAATATTAGCAGTGGTTGTCGGGCCGGCCAAGTCAACCGGCCAAGGAACTGGAGCATGAAGCAGCGCACCACCGCACCCACTACGTTGTGGATCGCAGCCGGCCTTTTTTTAGGCCTGGCCAGCGTCAGCGCCCCCGCTGCGTCTTTGAACCCTCTCTCCGGCGAAATTCTGGGTCAAGTCAAAAACGCCGCCGGGGTAGCGCAAATGGGCGCTACCGTATATCTTTACAATCGCTACGACGAACTGGTTCGCAAGAGCCTGAGCAATGAGCAGGGCCGCTTCGTCTTCGATGCGCTGGCCCCGGAAGTGTATTCGATCCGCGTAATTCTGGCTAGCTTCGTTCCCGCAGAGCGCCGCAACATCTCGGTGCTGCCAAGTTCGGAGAATCGTCTAGACGTCAATCTGACGGACGTATTCAGCACGGTTGGCGTGACCAGCAGGCCGGCGGCGCCCGGTACCCTGATGACAGACGACTGGAAGTGGGTGTTGCGGACATCGCAGGCGACCCGGCCGGTGTTGCGGTTCCTGCCGGAATTAGCTTCCAGGTCTAGCTCGACATCGGAGCCGGCGTCCTCCAGGTTTAGCCATACCACCGGCGTGTTGGAGCTTTCGGCAGGCGACGGCCAGTCCTTCGCGCGGGGATCGCAGCAGGATTTGGGTACTGCTTTCGCCATCGCCACCTCGTTAGCCAGTTCGGCGCGGGTCCAGGTGAGCGGCAATGTTAGTTACGCGGGGAACTCGGGATTGCCCGGCGCGGGCATCCGAACCAGCTTTTCACGGGCGACCACGGATGGGTCGAACCCCGAATTTGTGGTGACGATGCGGCAGGTGTATTTGACGCAGCGGTCGGGCTCGGGCATCGCGACGAGTTCGGATAGCGGACCGGCGCTACGCACCGTGTCGGCGGCATTTCTCGACAAAGCTGAGTTGTCCGAGAACCTGTCTCTGGATTACGGCTTCGATTTCCAATCGGTGTCCTATTTGGACCGTATCAACTACGTGAGTCCGTTCGTGCGCGCGACCTTCAACACCGGCGATCAGGGACGCGTGCGGGTGGCCTTCACCTCCGGCGGAGAGCCTAGGGAATTGCTGGCGCGGGACGGGCAGAAGTCCGGCGAAGTGCAGCAGGACCTGGCGGCGCTGGCGTTGATGCCGATCCTTTCGCTTTCCGACTCGCATGTCACGGCGGAGCGTACACAGAATCTGGAGATCGGATACGAACGAATCGCGGGCGGCCGCACGTTTTCCGTGGGAGCTTATGAGGAGACGGTTTCAAACGCGGCTTTCATGCTTTCGGCTCCGGCCGACTTCCTGCCTGCAAGCGATCTGCTGCCGGATCTGAGCTCGCGAAGCAGCATATTTAATATTGGATCCTATCACCGGACCGGATTCACGGCTGGCGTCAAGCAGATGCTGGGCGATCACGCCGAGGTTGGAGTGGCGGTGGGCCGCACAGGGGTTTTGACGGCCGCGACCGGAGGCGATCATTCCTACATCGATTCAGGGTCGTTACGAGCCGGAATCGGTCAAGGGCAGCGCGCCTGGATTACGGTTCGGGTGGCGGGAACGCTGCCGCGCGCGGGGACCCGCATTGCCGCCAATTACGGATGGACCGACTTCAGTGTTTTGATGCCGGCACATTTATTTGTCACGCAGGATGTCAACCAGGACATCGGCGTTAATGTTTATATTCACCAGCCGCTGCCGATTGGCGGAATGCCATGGCGGCTGGAAGCTTCGGCGGAATTGCGGAATTTGCTCGCCCAGGGCTACCTGCCGTTAGGGGATGCGAGTACCCACAGTGTCCTCACCAATTCTCCCCGCTGCCTGCGCGGCGGATTGAACTTCATCTTTTAGGAAAGTCGCGGAGTCTAGGCGGGCTGCTGCTGCGTCATGCAGTGCAGCGTCCCTAAGCCCAGGACTAGATCGCGGCACGGAATACCGATCACTTCACGAGTCGGGAAGAGTCGCGCCAGCGTGTTGAGGGCCGCGCGATCCTGCGGATCTCCGAAGGTGGGCGCGAGAACCAGGCCATTGGCGATATAGAAGTTGGCGTAGCTGGCCGGGAGCAGTTGGCGGGCGAAGTAGACCGGTTCCGGTGAGGGCAGCGTGACGACACGCAGGTCGCCGCGCTTACGCAGGCGCGCGAGATTTTCTCGTAACGGCTCGTGGTTGGCGCTGGACTTATCCGGCTCGACCACGGCGACGACGGTGTCAGGCGCGGTGAAACGCGCGATGTCGTCGATGTGGCCGTGGGTGTCGTCCCCGGCGATGCCGCGCCCCAGCCAGATGACCTCGGTGGCGCCCAGATAGGCGGCAAGAGCGCTCTCGATCTGAAGCCGCGAAAGTCCTGGATTGCGCTCCTGCACGGAGGAGAGCAGACACTCTTCCGTCGTAAGCAACTTCCCCTCCCCGTTGACGTCAACGCTGCCGCCTTCGAGGACCAGGCCTGGCTCGTAGCACGGAAGCTTGAGGCTTTTTGCGACGAATCGTGGAAGCGCATCGTCGGCGGCGTAGTTCGGATACTTGGCCCAACCGTTGAACTTCCAGTCAGTGACGGCGATGATGCCGGCCTGGTTCTTGACGAACAGCGGACAAGTGTCGCGGGTCCAACTGCGGTTAGTGGCGTGATGGAAGAAATCGATGGCGTTCAAATCGGCGTGGCACTTCGCGAGAACGCGGCGGGCGCCGTGCTCGGCGTCGGCGTGCTCGACCAGGATTCGCACACGCTCCACGCGCGCGAGTAAGCGCACGATTTCGCCATATAACCAGGGAATGGGCGCGAACTTTCCGGGCCAGTCCGAAGCTTCATGCGGCCACGCGAGCCAAGTGGCGGCGTGGGGCTCCCATTCCGCGGGCATGCGGTAGCCGAGTTTATGCGGCGTCCGTGGCACTACTTGCCGAGCCATCTATTCACAATCGGCGCGTAAGCGTCGATGCGGCGGTCGCGCAGGAAGGGCCAGTGCTGGCGAACTTCTTCCTGGCGCGCGGGGTCGCACTCGGCGAAAAGAATTTCTTCCTGATCGACAGAGGCTTCCGCGATCACTTGACCGAAGGGATCGGCTACGAAAGACGAACCCCAGAATTCGATGCCGTGAGCGGGCGGTCCTTCGTAGCCAACGCGGTTGGCCGCAGCCACGTAGATGCCATTCGCGATGGCGTGGGAACGTTGAATGGTCTGCCAGGCGGAGAGCTGCGCGGCTCCGAATTGCTCCTTTTCGCTGGGATGCCAGCCAATGGCGGTGGGATAAAACAGAATGTTCGCACCGCCCAACGAAGACAAGCGCGCGCCTTCTGGATACCATTGATCCCAGCAAATGAGTGTGCCGATGCGGCCAAAAGGGGTGTCGAAATTGAGGAATCCGAGATCGCCGGGCGTGAAGTAAAACTTTTCGTAGTAGAGAGGATCGTCAGGTATGTGCATCTTGCGGTAGATCCCGGCGATTTCTCCGTCCGTTCCCAGCACGGCAACGGTGTTGTGATACAAGCCGGCGGAGCGGCGCTCAAAAAGGGATGCAACGATCACAATCTTCAGCTCGCGCGCGAGTTTACCCAGGATGTGAGTGGTCGGGCCGGGAATCGATTCGGCCAGAGCGAACAGGTCATGATTTTCTTCGCGGCAGAAATACTGTGAGCGGAATAGTTCCTGGAGGCAGACGATCTGCGCGCCCCCGGCCGCAGCTTCACGGAGCTTCCATTCGGTCTTCGCTACGTTCTCATTGGGATCGAGCGCGCAACTGGTTTGGATCAAAGCGATCCGGAATTTCTGGGGCGGCATCAGCAACCATTGTGACTGATCGGCCTCGCCATCGTCCAGAATGCGCCTCTGCTCCGCGCAGAATGCGCCTCTGCTCCGCGATCCACCTGCACTGGACTCACAGGTTAGTGCGTCATCGCGTAGATGACGTCATTCACCGCGATGCGAATCGCTAGTGCGCTTTCCTTTTCGGGATAATACGGCGAATCGGCAAACTCCCACGCGTCGCCTAGATCCGAGTTGTGCGAAATGGCCACGACGATGCGGCCTTTATCGTCCTTGATGGCGCGCCAGTGGGCGCCGCGGCCGCCGTCTGAACAATTTTTGCAGCCCTCGCCTAAATGCGCCTCGCCGGGGACCTGCGGACGATCCGTGATGTCGTAGACCACGTGAAAGTAGGGGTCGTCATCGGCCAGTTCGACGATCTCGCGATCGGGAAAGGCGAAACGGATGCGTTTGGCGAATTCTGCCCACTCTGCATTGCCGTGAAGATCGTCGGCCATGAAGAATCCGCCGCGCTGAATGTAATCGCGCATTTTTGCGCCTTCTTTTTCGGTGAGAGCCCACTCGCCCACCTGTACCGCGTAGATCCAGGGAAAATTGAACGCGTCGTCGTCATCGTCGAGCTCGACTACCTGTTCCACCGAGCGCACGTCGATGCGGGTGAGGCGGCGCATGGCGGCGGCTAGATGACGGTCCGCACGCGGGTAATCTTGCGTCCATAACGACAGACCGCGGCGATAGTCACCCTGGAATCGCGGATAGTAGCCGTCCATCGGCCCTCCGCCGGGATACATTAAGCGTGCGAAGGTCCATTCGGCGGGAACCTGGTAATCCTTGGGCAACGGGAAGTTGTTGTACTCGACGGCGGGGTACTCGCGCCAAGGCTTCTGGAAGCCGTACACCGCGCCGAGAAAGACCAGGGCACAACCAACCGCACTCAGGATTCCCCGCAAGCTCATGCCGCCTGACTCATGTCACCTTCACCCCGAGAATAGCACTCGCTACCATAGGAAAGTGGAGTCCGCTACGGTCAAGCGCATAGCCCGGGAATGTGGTTTCGAGCTCGCCGGAGTGGCGCGCGCGGAGCCACTGACGGAGGACATCGCACGCTATCAGCAATGGACGGAGCGCGGCATGGCGGGAGAGATGGGGTATCTGACGGACAGGCGGGCTGATGTCCGGAGCGATCCGCGAAACCTGCTGGCGGGAGCGCGCAGCGTGATCTGCGTGGGGAAATTGTACAATCAGGCGCCGCCGCCGGAGCGAGAGGGCCATGCGATTTTTTCGCGCTATTCGTGGGGGCGGGATTATCACCATGTCTTGCCGGAAGCCTTGGAGAGGTTAGCGCGCAAAATGGCCGAGATCGAACAGCACCATTGGAAGGTATGCGTGGACACGGCTCCGCTGTTGGAACGGAGCTATGCGCGGCAGGCGGGGCTGGGGTGGATCGGACGCAATACCTGCCTGATCAATGAACCGCTCGGCTCGTGGTTTTTTCTGGGCGAGCTGCTGACCACACTGGAATTGGAACCCGATCAGCCGCCGCCGGACCGCTGCGGGACCTGTACCCGGTGCATTGAGGCATGTCCTACTCAGGCGCTGGTGCCGGATGGAAACGGCTGGACCCTAGACGCGCGCCGTTGCATTTCTTACTTGAATATCGAACTGCGCGGGCCGATCCCGGAGGAGCAGCGGGCGTGGCTTGGATCGCGCGTTTTCGGCTGCGACATCTGCCAGGAGGTGTGTCCTTGGAATGCACGCGCGCCTGAAACGCGTGATCCCGCGTTTATGCCCGTCTACGAGCCAGCACCTCCTCTGGAGGAATTAGCCGCGCTTTCGGCGGAGCAATTTCGCGAGCGCTTCCGGGAGACGCCGGTAATGCGCGCGAAGTACCAAGGCCTGTTACGCAACGTTTCGGCAGCCATCGAGAGCCGCAAATGATGCGGCTGCTCACTTGGCTCTTGCTGTTGCCGGTGGCAGTGCTGGCGCAGGCAGACGCTGGCTACCAGCATTTTTACAATCTCGAATTCCCGGAAGCTCTGGCTGCATTTCGAGCGGAGGCGGCCGCGAATCCGGGTTCGCCCGATGCTTACAATCACGTCGCGCACGCGATTCTCTATCGCGAGATGTTCCGCTCCGGGGCGCTCGAGAGCGAGCTGGTCACGGGCTCGAACCCGTTTCTGCGCCGCGAGGGCT
>JALYJH010000182.1 GCA_030775415.1 Acidobacteriota bacterium
ATGTAACATAACTTAAGTGGGCGGACTCCCAACCCCATTCAATTCTAAGGAGATCTTTTTGCCTGGAGCCAAAATCAGTGCCCTCGGCTGCTATGTACCGCCGGGGGTACTGACGAACAAAGACTTGGAAAAGCTGGTAGACACCACGGACCAGTGGATTTTAGAACGCACCGGGATTAGTGAGCGTCACATTGCGGCATCCGACGTGGCAACTTCCGATATGGCGGTGGAAGCGGCAAACTGCGTGCTGCGCCTGCGCGGCATGGAGGCCACGAAGGTGGAGGCGATCATCGTCTGCACCGTAACGCCCGACATGATGTTTCCGTCGACAGCGTGCCTGGTGCAGGATCGCATTGGCGCCAAAGGGGCATGGGGATTCGATCTGCTGGCGGCGTGTTCCGGCTTTTTGTATGGGCTGACTACCGCGGCACACCTGGTTATGGCGGGGGCGCATAAAACCGTGATGGTGATCGGCGCCGACACCATGTCGCGCATTATCGATTACACAGACCGCAGCACCTGTATTCTGTTTGGCGACGCCGCCGGCGCCATGCTCGTGGAGCCGGCCGAGGCGGGGCATGGCTTCATCGGTTTCATTAACGAAGTGGATGGTTCCGGCGGAGATCATCTAAAGATGCCGGCGGGAGGAAGCCGCCTTCCGGCTAGCGTGGAGACGGTCGAGAAGCGTCTGCACTATGTGAAGCAGGAAGGGCAGCAAGTCTTTAAGTTCGCCGTCCGCAAGATGTACGAGACCTGCCAGGCGCTGCTGAATCGTCACGGACTCACGGCGAAGGACGTTAAGGTGCTGGTGTCGCATCAGGCGAATCGACGCATCATCACGGCGACGGCGGAACGCTTGGGAATGTCGGAAGATCAAGTGATCATCAATATAGGGCGCTACGGAAACACCACGGGAGCGACCATTCCGCTGGCGACGCGCGATGCGATCGAATCGGGTAAGTTGAAAAACGGCGATGTCGTGCTGTTCGCCGCGGTGGGTGCTGGATTCACTGTGGGGGCGAGTTTGTGGCGGTGGGAATATTAGTGCGCCGGTAACGGAATCTCACGAGGGCCGTCGTCAAGCCCGAGGATCCGTATCGAGCGCGGTTTAGCTGGCTGCGGTGGTGCTTCAAGGGCCGGAGCTTTCGGGGTCTCTACGGCACGCAATTGACCTGATAACTCCTGCGGTGACACTTGCAGTTTGAGGCGGACAATGGTGCCGTCTTCGATCACGTTGATCCCCCGCAGGAGCGGGTGGAAATCGGGAATTGCCTGACGAAAGTAGCCGGCGCTTTGCGAGGCTGCCTGGGGTGTTCCCATGCTGTAGTGTGCATCGAGCACCAGGCCATTACGAGTGATCAGACCGCCGTCGAAATCCGAAGTTTCGAGTTCGATGGGGAGAAATACGCTCACGAGGGGATCGGGTAAGGAAGTTGCGCTGATCCACATATCGAAAGCGGTGGACAATCCGACCGCTCGCGGGAGTAACGGGGATATCTGCCGGCCTGTTGCCAACAGGCTGCGGTCGATAGCGGCCTCAAGCGTCTCTTTATAACCGATGAGAAGCAGAGTATTGCTGATCTGGGCGAGGCTTCGCCCATCATTTTCCCGCGCAATCCATAAACGCACGCCCTCGTAATCCGTGGGCTGCATCCTGAGGCTCATTGCCTGTGCGGCTACCGTGGCGGCAGGAAATGATCCCGTGGCGAGGGCCAGAAGATCGGGTCCTGCTAACAGAATCTCCCGAGAATTCCATAGGCAGGGGAGGTCGGGGAATCCCAAGCGCCCAGAACTGGAGAGTTCTGACGTTATAGCGTCAGCCAGGAAGGAATCGTGCAAGTTCTGCACTTCAATCCTGATCAAGGCTGTGGACTCGGGCGCGATGTAGGTCCAGGATCGCGGAAAGGACTGGCCCCACCCGAAGCACGATGCCAGCAGCATCAGCGAAATAATCCTCACGGTAAAATCATCGGATGAAATCGCAGGAGGAATCAGTATCAGGGAAATTTTACCGTCCATGAGGCGTTCTATGTCCCAACTGGTTGATATCACGTGGCTGTCGCGCTGGCCCGCGAATTGCTCCTCGGAAACCGATGCACGGAAAAGCGTATGCTGAGGCATTCGAAAATGGATTTGGCGGGACCCGCCGTTTTCTGATTTCTCGCGGAGTCGCGATGGAAGAGGCCGAGGAGATCGCACAGGCGGCTTGGGCACGCGGATGGGAATACCGCGAGCAACTTCGCGACCCCGGTCTGGTGAGTTACTGGGTTAACTCCATCGCGCGCAACTTGTATCGGGCGCGCTTTCGTTCGGCGGTTCCCGTTCCTCTCGAAAACGTGAAAGAGCCGTCCTACGCCTTTGACACCAGCGCTATCGATTTGCGCCGGATGCTGGAGGCGTGCTCGAAGCGCGACCGAACGCTCCTTGAGCGAACCCTCCAGGGCTACACTGCCGAGGAGCTTTCTGCGAGCGCGGGGATCAGCTCGACCGGTATCCGGGTGCGCTTGCTGCGGGCGCGGCAGTCCTTGCGTGAGAAATTAACGCCAGCCATCGCTTAATCGTCTCAACGATTTTCATTTATCATGTGACGAATGGAAGTCATCCTGGAACTCCGTGGGCTGTGCAAGGATTTTCCAGGCCATCGTGCGGTTCGCGAGGTTTCGCTCGACATCGAACGCGGAGCCTTTTTTTCGCTGCTAGGGCCGTCGGGCTGCGGCAAGACGACCACGCTTCGGCTGATTGCCGGTTTTGAGAAGCCCAGCGCCGGAGAGATCTGGTTGAACGGTGCGCGCATCGATGGGCTGCCGCCTTACCGGCGCAGCGTCAACACGGTTTTTCAAAATTACGCGCTGTTTCCCCACCTGACTGTGCGCGGCAACGTAGAATTCGGCTTGCGGCGCGCCCGCGATGCCGCCGAGCGCGTCCGCGAGGTACTCGAGCAGCTGCAATTGTCACAAAAAGAGTCGCGGAAACCCGCGCAACTTTCGGGCGGAGAGCGGCAGCGGGTAGCTTTGGCGCGGGCGCTCGTGCTGGCGCCGGATGTATTGTTGCTGGACGAGCCGCTATCGGCCCTGGATCCGCAGCTTCGCAAGCAGGTGCGGGCGGAGCTGAAGGAACTGCAGCGGCGCACTGGGGTCACCTTCCTTTTTGTTACGCATGACCAGGAAGAAGCGCTGGCGTTGTCGGATCGAATAGCCATTATGAATGCGGGGGAAGTAGAGCAATCAGGCACGCCGCAGGAGCTTTATCAAAAACCACGCTCGCGTTTTGTAGCATCGTTTCTGGGTGAGATGAACTGGGTGAATGGCGTGGGTATTCGTCCGGAATGCGTGCGATTATCCTGCGAGGAAGGGCGGCCGGGCACAATTACGCACACCACCTTTCTGGGTCCGCACCGGTATTTTACGATTCGCCTGGAGGGCGGGAACGTCGTTACAGCGCAGACGCCGGCGAGCACCGAGCAGCGTGTCGGAGAAACGGTACGCGTTTCCTGGAATTCTCTGGATGAGTTACGGTTTCCCGCATGACACGGCTGCGGAAGACGTTTCTGCTGCCGGCGGCGCTGCTGATGCTTATGACGATTGCGGTGCCGCTGGCGATTATCTGTGTATACAGCGTGCTCAGTAGAGGTGCTTATGGCGGAGTCGAACTGCCGTGGAATTTTGAGAACTACAGGCGTTTCATCGATCCACTTTACGGTGGAATCTTTGTACGGTCGTTCTTGCTAGCGGGCGTTTCTACGGTGTTGTGCATCCTCATGGGATTTCCGCTGGCCCTGTTCATTGCGCGCTCCGGCGGGCGCAAGAATCTGTATTTGAGCCTAGTCATTCTGCCGTTCTGGACCAGCTTTCTCATCCGGCTCTATGCGTGGATGTTCTTGTTGCGGGATAGCGGGCTGATCAATACTGTGCTGCAAGCAGCGGGTGTCATTCGCGAGCCATTGCCCCTGCTGTATAACAACGGTGCAGTGGTACTGGGCCTGGTGTACGGCTTTCTACCGTTTGCAGTGCTCCCCTTGTACGCGACGCTCGAACGGATGGATCAGAGTCTGTTGGATGCGGCGGCGGATTTGGGCGCGCGGCCGCTGGTGGCCATGTTTCGTGTGACGCTGCCGCTGTGCGCGCCGGGGATTGTTGCGGCGGCGATTCTGGTTTTTGTGCCGTGCTTGGGCACCTACATCACGTCAGATCTTTTAGGCGGCAGCAAGACCATTCTCATCGGCAACCTAATACAGAATCAGTTCACGACGGCGCGCGACTGGCCGTTCGGGGCAGCGGTGTCGATGGTGCTTATGATCGTCGCGGTGTTGCTGCTGTGGGCGGTGAGGCAGCGCGGCGAGGAACTCTTGTGAAACGCGTTCTGGCGGTCTATGCGACGGCGGTGTATGTCTTTTTACATGTGCCGCTGTTGATCCTGGCTGTCTTCAGCGTGAATTCGTCACGGTTTACTGCCTGGCGGGGATTTTCTCTGCACTGGTACGGGGCGATGTTCGCGGATCGCGATCTCCTGGAATCTGCCGGGAATAGTTTGGTAATCGCCGTGGTTTCGACGGCGCTTTCAACGGTAATCGGAACAGTGGCCGCTTATGGCTTATGGAAACGCGCTTCGACGTGGCTGACCGGCGGGCTGTACCTTTCTTTAGTAACGCCGGAGATTGTTACGGGAGTCTCGCTGCTGGCGCTGTTTCAATGGGTGTTCCACTATTTGCACTTGCATCTCGGAATGCATACGGTGATCCTGGCGCATCTTTCGTTTTCGATGGCTTACGTCGTGGTGGTGGTCTTGGCTCGTTTGCGCGGATTCGACTCCACGCTGGAGGAGGCTGCTCTGGACTTGGGCTCGACCGAGTTCGAGGCGTTCCGGCGGGTGACGCTGCCGTTGTTAGCACCTGCCATCGCGGCCGCCGCGATGCTCGCGTTCACAATCTCGATTGACGACTATGTGATCACCAGCCTGGTGGCGGGCGTAGATTCGCAAACCTTGCCGATGGTGATTTATGCGATGGCGCGGCGAGGCGTGAGTCCGGTTCTCAACGCGGTTTCAACCACGGTGGTGCTGCTGCTGGGGACGCTGGTTTTAGTTTCGGAAAGGTTGCGGCGGGCATGAAGCGGCGAACGTTTGTGCTGGGCGGTGCAATGACCGCTGCTTGCCGGCGCGGGCCGCGGCTGAATGTCTACAACTGGTCGGATTACATCGGGCCCGAAACCATCCCGCAATTTGAGCGCGAGTTCGGCGTGCAGATTCACTATGGAACCTACGAGAGCAATCAGGAAATGCTGGCGCAGGTGTTGAGCGGGAATTCTGGTTGGGACGTCGTGTTCCCGTCCGGCGATTTTATCGCGCCGATGCGGGCTTTGGGATTGTTGGCGCCTCTCGACCATGCGCTGCTTCCGAATCTGAGCGCGTTGGCGCCGGAATTTCAGCATCCGCCCTGGGACCGGGAGCTGAGCTGGGCCATTCCTTACATGCACGGCGTCACGGGCATTCTGTATCAGCGCAGCCTACAGCCCCCGCCGGCGTCGTGGGCGGATCTGTGGGAACGGCGGCTACAAGGACGCCTCACCATGCTGGACGATGAAGCCGAAGTGCTGGGCGTGTGTCTGAAGAAGCTGGGGCATTCGCTAAACTCGGGTGATCGCGGCGAACTGCTGGCTGCCAAAGGCGAGGCACTCGCGCAGAAGCCGCTGCTGCGCGCCTATCTCAACGCGGAGGTGCGGGACCAAATGGTGGCTGGCGACGTTCTGGCGGCGCAGGCATGGGCAGTGACGGCGCGCCAAGCGATTGCCGCCGCGCCGGATAAGCTGGCGTTCGCCTTTCCTCGGGAAGGGTTCCCTCGCTACGCGGACAATGTCGCGATTCTTCGGGAAAGCCGGCGAGCGGAGGCGGCCCATCGCTGGATCGATTATTTACTGCGTCCTGAAGTCGCAGCGGGGATCGCCATGGCGACGCACACAGCGAGCGCGAATGGCCATTTGCCGGCGGAGGTCCGCGAGGATTCCGTGCTTTATCCGGCTGCTGAACTGCTGGCGCGTGGAGAATGGTTGGAGGCGCAGTCCGCGGCGTCGCAAAAAGTGCGCGATCGCTTCTGGACGGAGATTAAGAGCTCGTGATCAGCGG
>JALYJH010000183.1 GCA_030775415.1 Acidobacteriota bacterium
CTTCAGGGCCTGGGCCATTTCCTGCAGGGCGCTTTTGTGATCTGTCACGGCGCTGTCGACGCCATCTTCGGGGAGTTCGAAGGCGCCTATGACGCGCTCCTCCAGGAATTGGCGGGTCACCTCAATGCCGGCTTCCAGGTACAGGGCGGCGATCAGGGCTTCGACGGCGTCTGAGAGCAGGGCCTTCTTCTCGCGGCCTCCGCTCATTTCTTCACCGCGGCCCAGCAGTAAATGCTCGCCGAGGTTCAGGCTTTGCGCCACGGCATAGAGGTGTGCGGCGCTCACCAGGTGTGCTTTGAGTTTGGACAGACGGCCCTCGGGGAAGGAGGGGAAGCGGCGAACCAGCGACTCGCTCACGGCGAAACCTAGAATGGCGTCGCCTAGAAATTCCAGTTGCTCGTTATCGGCCGCGGCTTGGCCTTCCGCTGTTTTCTCGTAGACCTTCGATTTATGCGTGAGCGCGCGTTCCAGCAATTGGCGATCGCGAAAGCTGTGACCCAGTGCTTTTTCGAGAATCGCCAGGTCCGCACTCATGAAATAGGGTCTGGATCCTATTGAGCTTTCGCTTTGGCGGCGCGAGCTTTTTCGTCCGTGGCAATCTTCTTGAGATTGTCAGGTACGCCGGGCGCGGCTAAAACGCGATCCGCCATGGCGCTGGCCTCATCGTACTTTTTGGCCAGGTTATAGGTAGCGGTTAAGCGCACCATCGTGGTCACGTCAGGGTTGGCCGCGCCGTCGATGGCCAGCTTGTATTCCGTGATGGCGGCGTCCCAATCTTTGTTGACGCCGGCGAGCACACCCAGGGTTTCGTGGGCTTGGGCGACGAAATCCTTTTGGATGGCGGCCCACTTCTCGTCGGTCAGCTTGGGATTGGGCTTGGCGGTGGCCGTAACGGTGGCAATGGCGTCTTGGGCCAGCTTCTTGGCGCGCTTCACCTTTTCATCTTTATCGAGGTCAAATTCCTTGGTGTTCTGTGCGAGCTGCCCGGCGACCAGGAGCATGGCCTGAAAGTTTTTGGGGTCGGCTTCGAGCGCGCGATTTCCGTAAACGATGGCGTTCGCGGAGTCGCCCTTTTGTTGGTATGCTTCTCCAGCCATTTCGAGAGTGATGGCTTTGAACTCGGTGTCCTTGAACTTAGACAGGAGATTGTCGACGGCGGCGATCTTCTGGTCCGGAGTAGCGGCGCTCAGCACCGCCTGGACGGCTTCGCCTTCCTTGGCCGATTTCACTTTCTGACCCATCAACAGGCTGCCCGCGGCCAACAGGCTAACCATCATGAACTTCGTCTTCATTCCTTTACTCCTCATTATTTTTTCGAAGCTTCGTTTTTGAAGGCTTCCGCGACGCCTTTTTGGGCCGCTTGACGAACGGACTCGGGTACATCGGGGACCGCGAGGGCGGCCCTATAATTCTCTACTGCCCGCTCGCGGTCGCCCTGCGAATCAGCCAGCCGCGCCAGGTACAGCAAACTCCAGGATTTCGTTTCGGCGTCCGGCTCCAGTTCCAGAACCTTACGGAACAGGCGGTCACCTGTTTCGGGGTCCCTCTGCAGGACGGCTAAGCGCGCTAAACCATAATACGCCTTCGCGTGCCAGGATGGCTCAGTGGTCTGCTCGAGGACGCGCAGGAAGGTGAGCCTGGCGCGATCGAGGTCGCGGTCAGTATAAGCTTGGTCGGCGTCGGCCAAGGTTTTGGCTACCCCGGTTAGCTCCGGCGGCTTCACGGTTTGAGCGGGGCGCACGGTGCGAGCGGCTTTGGAGGAAACAAACTCGACGTTAGCCAGGCGCTGCTCTTCGCGTTTGAAGTCGAGACCGGCGAAAAGATTGGGGAAGTAAAGGCGCAGGGCCACTTCCTGATTTTCATAAATCGCGAGCTGTTCGGCCAGCGCGGGGGCCAGCACGAAACCTTCTTTCAAGGCTTGTTCGGTTTCGGCTGGTTTGCGGTCCAGGCGGCTTTCGACGGCTTTGATCAGGCTCTCCGTCGCGAGGTCCACAAATTCTGTTTTGTAGTGGTCGTCGAGCGTGACGGCACCCTGCGCGTAGTCGCCCAGTGCGTGTTTTTTGTTGATATCGTCGGAGAACTTGAGTCCCAGGGGATCGATCAGGTAGTGCAGATAGGCGTGGCGGATGCCGTCGATCTGCGGCTCGACGGAAGGCGTGACCACGACGAACGATTCGTCGCCAAAGCTGCGGGATTGTACCTGGTTGGGGGCACCCAGGAGGTCGACGTAAATCTGGAAATGGCGGCCCAGGTAGCCGCTGGTAGCGTTGCGGGCGTAAGCGTTCACCAGTAAAACGGTGCGGGAGACGGGCTCCTGATACTGGGCGATCATCTGGTCATAGAAGGGCTGGGCGCGCTGCCAGAGGTTGGACAGATTGGCTTCGCTATAGAACGCGGCGAGCAGCGGGGAGAGGCCTTCGACGGAAGTCGCGTCAGGAGGGCGCACCATGTCGGGATCGCGGTAATCAAAATCGGGCGGCCCGTTGATGAGCAAGGCATAGGAAATGTAGCGGCTCAGCTCGGCGTTGGGATTGTCCAGCTTGTGATCGCGGAAGAAGCGTTTGAGCTGAAACACGCTGTCCAGGTTGCGAGCGCCGATTTCCGTGCGCAGGGTGTGGCGGAAGACATGGGTAGAGGCAGCGTCGATCTGATCGTCGTAGCCTGCGACGTTCATGGCGGCAAGGACGGTGAAGAGCGCTTCATTGCTGTCGAGCTGATTCTGGGTGTCGTTGACGATGGCGCGGCGGATGGGGGGCTTGGGCTGCTGCGGCTTCTGTCCTTGTGGAAGGGCTGGCAGCGCGGCGGCCAACAGGGTGATACACCACAGATAGGAAGTACAGGGCACAACGTTAATTAATCCCCCAGTATACTGAGCGCGGCTTCGAGCTCGCCGAGCGCGTGCGGGTCGCGGGTGGCGGCGATGCCACGGCGGTAGAAATCCCGGGCATCGTCGAGGCGGCCCATTTTCTCGAGCGTCTGGCCCCCGTGATAGTAAGCCGCCGAATAAGCGGGATCGGTCTGGAGGACGGCTTCGAATTCCGGAATCGCGCGCGCCCATTCGCCTGTGTTGACGTATTCCATGGCTAATCCGTAACGGGCAAGCTTGCTTGACGGGTCTTGGGCGAGAATTTGTTCCAGAAGTTGGATGCGGGGGGTCACTTATCTGTTAGGATACCGCTTTGGCTTGTCCCTATTTCAAACCGTTGCGGCTCTTGGACGCGGGAGGCTGGGATCCGGCGCCGCGCTTGCCCCTAGTCGATGCCTGGGCGGGCGAATGCACGGCGGGGAACGCCTGGGAGCCCACGGAGGCGGTGCAGCGGGAAACTTGCAACTGCGGCTACGCGCGGGGGCGGTGTGCGCATTTTCCGGACGATGGGGAGGTGGATGCGGTGCGGTTTTCGATGGCTGGCGAGCGCTTGATTTACATCTTTGAGAAGGACCACGCGCCGGTGGAGCACGGGGATGTGGGAGCGGCGGAAATCCGCGAGCCACTGGCTAGCTTAATGCGCGCGTTTCGCGAGAGTTATGGCAGGGCGGCCGCGGGACGTGTGGTTGCATCGGGCGGAGCGGGCTGATGGGGGCGGTCGACGCCTGAGAAGGTCATCCCTTTTTGGATGTGGCGGGTGTGTGCGGAGAGGCTGACGCTGGGGATGCCTAAGAAGGTCCGGGTCGCCACTTCATCGATTTCGAGGCAATTGCACTTTTGACCCATGGCGTCGGCGATCAGCTTGGCCAGCGCCTTATCGATGCATTTTTGGCGGTCAAAGCCATAGGCGTTGGCTCTGACTTTTCCGGCCATGTAATGGAAGGTCCAGCCCAGGGCCGTGAATTCCTTTTCGAGATCGTGGAAATCGAGGCTGCTTTTGACAGACACCCAGGCGCTAGGGTAGGGCTCGCTGCCGGGGCGGAAGGCCGGCGGCAGGAGCGTACCCTTTTGGACTAATATTGTTCCGGGCGTGATCAAAGTGACCTACTTCAGGGCGAGTGGCACGCCGATTTCTACGCCTATGATCTCGCCTGAGATGACGAGTTCCACGCGCCGGTTCTGCTGGCGGCCGGCGGCGGTGTCGTTACTTGCGATGGGCTGGGTTTTACCGAAGCCTCTGGTGGATACGGAACCCTGCGCCATGCCTTGCTGCGTCAGATAATCGCGGACGGAAGATCCGCGCTGCTCGGAGAGGTTTTGATTGTAGTCGTCGCCGCCGACGTTATCGGTGTGGCCTTCGACGTCCAGGCGCAGTCCGGGGTGTCCCGAAACGATGCCGGCTACTTTGGCGAGTTTTTCGCGGGCTTCCGGGCGTAGCGAGAACTTGGCCGTATCGAAGAGGACATCCGATAGATTCACGATCAGGCCGCGGGCCGTGTCGCGGGTTTGCAGGATCGCGTTGAACTGCAGCAGAAGTTTGGCGCGCAGTTCGGTTTTTTCAGTTTCGGCCTGCGTGCGGTCGCGGGCGGCGCGATCAAGATCGCTTTGGGCGGCGGCTAACTTGGCGTCGCTTTCGAGTTTCAAGCGGTCGGCTTCGGAGAGCGCCGAGGCGCGCTGGGCATCATTGTTGCGTTTGAGGAGGTCGGCCTGGTTGAGAGCCGCCTCGCGCTGGGCATCGTTGTCACGCTTCAAGCGGTCCGCTTCGGCGAGGGCGGCGGCACGCTGGAGGTCGTTGTCGCGGCGCAGGCGATCGGCTTCGGCGCTGGCCTCCGCCGATTGCGTGTCGTTGGCTGATTTCAGGCGGGCGGCGTCATTCTCGGCGCGCCGGCGGGCTTCGGCGGCTTCGCGGGTAACCCGATTGGTTTCTAATTCCGCGGCGGTGCGTCCATTTTCGGCGGTAGCCTGACGGTCGGCGGTGGCCTGGCGTTCGAGCGCTAAGAGATCGTCATCCTGACGCTTGACGGCAATGGCGCGAGCGTCTTCCGCGGTCTGCACGGCGTGGCGCGCGGTCATGGTAACCGGCTTGATTCCGGCGTTACGGGCGCGATAGGTCTCGGCTTGCTGCAGATCGGCTTCAGCTTTCTTGAAAGTTTCCGTGGCAAAACGGTCCGCGCCACTAGTGCGGGCAATCTGTATGGCGTTGCGCGCTTCGTAGAGCTCAAGCGGCATTTTGCGGTTGACGCGGAGGTCGAGCACGTTCGCCAGGTGCTCGTACTGGCCGCGCTGGAGCAGTTCATATTTGGCGTCGATCAGCTCGATTTTCCCTACGGTATCGGGACGGACGATGTTCTCCATCACCACCACGTCGCTCGGACGCGATACGGCGAAATAGGGCTCGGCCGTGACGACCAGGGCGAAAGCCTGGAGTTCGGTGGTTACGTCCAGCTTGCCGCTGGTGCCGTTGCGCAGGATTTCGCCGAGATTAGAGGTGCGGCCTTCGGGCGTGATGGCCCATAAGACATAGGTAAGATATTCGGCGCCGAACGGGGTGGCCTCCGTTAGATTGCGAAATTCTACCTCAATTTCGATATAACCTTTTTTGCTTTCGACTTTGGCCTCGCCGTGGGCGGCGGGCATCAGTGCCGTGCCGGCGAAGTCGATTTTGGTGGCTCCGCTGCGATTGCGGTAGCTGATGGCTTTGGTGGTGCGTTCGGTAACGGTCACGCGGTAAATGGGCGTGAGTCCAGCGGCGCTGCGGTCTGAATTCTCCCGGCGTTCCTGGGCGGGAGTCTGCGCGGACAACATCCCGCAAGTCATCAACAATACGGCTAGTGTTTTTTTCATAAGAAGTTAGTCCAATCTGCGTTTTTCTTCGAGCGGCGAATAGCGGTTGAGAACTCCCACCAGTTTTGCGGCGGCGGGAGGCATACGGCGGCGGCTGCTGACGATGGCACGATTTTCCAGGCGCTGGCCGTATATATTGGCGTTGTCGTCGAGATCCTGGCGCAGGGTGGCTCCTTCGAGGGCCACGCCGGCGAACAGACCTTGCGTGCGCGACCACGACAGAATATCGGCATGCATTTGCGCGTCGGTCTGGGCGGTCGCGGTGCGTCCAACCGGGCCGGCCGCGACGGAACCCTCGGCGCCCAGCGTGAATTTACTGGAGAGCAGTTTGTCGGCTCCGCGCTCATTCATCACCAGCATGATGAGGTCTGTCGAAGACGCTCCGATTTGAAATCCCACGCTG
>JALYJH010000184.1 GCA_030775415.1 Acidobacteriota bacterium
ACTGATCATCATGCTGTCCGAATCCATACACTCCGGCGCTCGCGTTATGCTTCGGCGTCAGCACATTCAACGACAACTGCGCCCCGCCATAGCCCGAAGCGCGGTGCTGCGTCGTACTCACCGGCGTATCCGTCGGCGCGCCATCGTAATCGGCGCGATTGAAGTGATAAAACGGCGAAGTGGTCAGGAGCAGCCCCGGGCGAAGAGTATGCACCCACGAAAAACTTGCCAGCGCGTCCCGTTCGTTTTCCTGATCTCGCGTTCCCGCCGCCTGCGCGTCCGGGTCATTGGGGATCTGGTAATCATCGCCGCGCGCCAGCGTCACCAGGCGAAACTGGTTATTGGCATCACGATTGTAAATCAAAGTAGCCATGCCGCCCAGCCCCCACACGCGGTCGTGCAGCACGTCCGGCCCCGGAGTCGACAGCCCGTAATCGCTACGATTGCCATTAAAACTCGCATAGTAAGCGAACTTCTCGGTGTGGCTGCCGAAGTTCACTTGATCGTTGGTCTGATGGAAGGTGCCGAAGGTCGTGAAAATTTCGCCCTCCTGATTCCGTTCAAATCCCGTCCTGGGGACAGCGTTAAATACCCCATAGGTCCGGTCTCCGTAAGCGGGCGAGTAACCGCCGCGCTGCGCTTCCAGATAGTCGATGTCCTTCGGATCAATCTGCGGCCCGACGTTGCTGGCGATATTGGTATTCGGAATCGGCACGCCGTCAATCGCCCAAGTCACCTGGTGCCCCCCGCGCACGTGCAGTTGATCGTGCGCAATCCACGCCCCCGGAACATAATCCGTAATGATGTTCAGGCTGTTGCTTAGGTTCGCGCCCGGTGTCGTGGCGATTTCACTGCGGCTAATCATGGTCGCGGGCGTCATCTGCTCCGCATTCACCGCCAACGCCGATTCTGCCACGCTTACGGACTCCTTGAGCGCGCCAATCGCTAGTTGAAAATGCAGAATCGGTGCGCTTCCTGAATCCACCACCGCCGCCTGCACCGAAGGATTGAATCCACCGTGCGTGACAGTCACCTGGTAAGCGCCCACCGGGAGAGAAGTGACTTCGAAATCTCCGTCCGCGCCGGTGGTTGCGGTTTGCGAAAAGTCCGACGTGCTGGATTTCACCGTCACCTGCGCTTTGCTAACCGGTCGGTGATCGGGATCATGCACAACTCCGCGCACCGAGCCCAGTACCGTCGCCCAAATCCCCGCTGGAAATAGAAAAACAATAGAGACAACTACAGAAAATAGTTTCACGCCGCAAGACTCCGTATGAAAATGTGCGCGACGCGCGCACCCGCGAATCAGTTCAACTTAGGCAGTGAGACAGGGCGGAGGCCGTTGATGCAGAAACGAGTCCAGAGCCCAGCGAACGCCGGAATGCCGTTCCGCATGAACGGAAGTCGCGATCTGAGGAACAAAGAAGCCAGCGCTGGATTGCACGAATCCGGCGGCAAACGCCGACGGCGCTCCGGCGGCTTGGGAACACCCGGAGGGACAGTTCGGAACCGCATGAAAACCGGCCGAGGAAGACTCAGCAGCCGCGCGGTGCAAGGAGCAAGATCGTGCGAATCCCGCGCGCTTACAGCATGCCATCTGGCACTGCGGCTGATCCACCTGTGCCAACAGCGACATCACCGGCACCGGCCCAAACAAAAGAGCCAGGGCGAGCGCGAGAATGTACCGAGCGCGGCTCATCTGTCCGCAGTATACAATGGGATCCGCATTTTACAACAAGCGGAATAAACGGAATACGCTGGGGCTTGCAATCCCGGCCAACGCCGGCAAGAATCCAGGAACTACACCCACCCGCCGAAATTCGCCATGAATTGCGTGCCCCCCTAAATATAAGAAAGTGCCGCCCGCAATCGCTAGGAAGACATGCAGAACTTGCGGCCCCAAGTACGGTGCCAGAACCAACTCGAGCACCGCACCCGCCAGGGTCGCCGATTCCGCCAGCAAACACCATCTCAGCGCCGCCGGCCGCGAAGCCATTGCAGCCCGCACGATCACGCCCAATGCCAATCCCTCAGGAATCTTGTGGACTGCTATCGCCATCACAAACGGCATCCCCAGCTGGGCCGACCCATTTGCCGCCGAAACACTCCATCCATCCAGAGCGCTATGCAAAGCTGCGGCGATCAGTAGCGGAGGCGCGAACCCGTGCAACTCCGCCGGACAACCATCGTGATTGTGGGGATGCGAGCAGGCCGGACATACGGGATGCACAAAGCGATCTACCACCCACAGCGCGCCAAAGCCAGCCGCGATCCACGCTAACGCACTGAACCAGCTTAGGAATTCTGCCAACTCCGGCAACACCCAAAACAGTGCCACGCCCATCAGCAGCCCTCCGCTGAAAGGCACCAGTTTTCGCGACCATGCGTGGATTGACGTCAGCCATACCCCTGCCGCGACGCTCAAGAAAGCGACTCCGGTTATGACAAATGGTGCAGTGAAAGTCAGGGACGGCTCCTGTGCACTTAAAAGGAAAAAGAAACATCCAGGCTGCAATGTGCCAAGGCCGGACGCCTTCATTGTAGCTTGGGCGTCTCGACCTGCAGCCCGGCTAGTTCCTCTACGGCTGGGACAATCCGGGCCGCGGGGTTGAGACTGCACGTTGCCCTGTCAGGGTTTCAGATAAACTCATAGTTTTATATGATCTATTCCCGCTCGGCCGAATACGCTCTGCGCGCGCTCGCCCACATAGCCGCCCTTCCGCCTGGCGAGTTCACCATGGCCAAGACCATTGCCGCCGACACCAACATCCCCCCGCCCTTCCTTGCCAAGATCTTGCAGGACCTTACCCGCAACGGTTTCCTCAAATCGAATAAAGGCCCTGGCGGCGGATTCCGCCTCAGCGTACCCGCCGAAGATCTTTCTATGCTGCGCATTGTCGAAACTGTAGACGGTCCCGGCCGCTTCGACCGCTGCATCGGAGGGGCCGCGGAATGCAACGATCGTGCTGTCTGCGGCATGCATGACTCGTGGAATGCTCTGCGGTCGCGTATCATAGAGTACTTGGGGGGTACATCCGTCGCCGATCTGGCGAAGGCCCTGGGGGAGAAGCGCAAATTGCTTGCCCGTCCCCGCCGTAAGTGAAGGAGAGTTTAGTTTATGCAGAATTCCGTCCTGGTCCCGATGGTGGTCGAACAGACCTCACGGGGCGAACGCGCGTTTGACATTTACTCGCGCCTGCTCAAGGAGAACATTATTTTCCTGGGCACGCCCATCGATGACAATGTCGCCAACCTGGTGATCGCGCAGATGCTGTTCTTAGCCGCCGAGGATCCCGAAAAGGACATCTCGCTCTACATCAATTCGCCCGGCGGTTCCATCACGGCCGGCCTTGCTATCTTGGATACCATGCGCCTGGTGGAACCCAACATCGTGACGTATTGCGTGGGCCAAGCCGCGTCCATGGCCGCTGTCCTGCTAGCCTGTGGCACCAAAGGCAAACGTTATAGCCTGCCGCACTCGCGCATCCTGATTCACCAGCCCTCCATGAGCGGCTTAGCCGGCCAAGCCACCGACATCGACATCTACGCCCGCGAAATTCTGCGCATGCGCGAAACTCTGAACCAAATCCTGGCCGACGCTACCAGCCAGCCCGTGGAGCGCATCGCCCGCGACGTAGACCGCGATTACATCCTCGAGCCAGACCAAGCCATGCAATATGGTCTGATCGACCACATCATCTCCAGCCGCGCCCTCCAACCGGTGGCGAAATAGAACAGATTCCGACAAAGAGGATCGACCAATCTGTACGCCAAAGTGCCAAAGGGCTCCGGCGCTAAGATGGCGGCCTCTGCGTATCTATCGAGCCGCCCCTCCTAAGACTTTCCTGCTGATGAATAGCTGATTATAGGACTGAGGAGAGGTGGCCGATGGCGTGCGATCCAAATTCCCTGAAGAATGTTCCCCTGTTTGCTTTGCTTGATGGCGACGAATTATCGGTACTCGCCGCGCAAGTCGATCTGAAAAACTTCACACGGCGCCAACGCATCTACCAAATGGGAGACCCCGGCGGCCGCGCCTACGTTCTGACGTCTGGTAAGGTCGCCGTCACGACCGTCGACGAAGATCAGCAAGAAGTCGTAGTGAGCGAACCCGCCCCCGGCGAGCTCTTCGGAGCCGCCTCCATGTTCGAATCCAGCCCGCACCAGACCACCGCCGTCGCCCTAGAAGAAACCGTCTGCATTGAAATCGACCGCGACGACATAACCGTGCTCCTCCAGCGGAAACCCCATGCAGGCCTGGATATCCTTACGGCCTTGGCCCGCCAGCTCCACTCTGCGCATCAACTCGTCCGCGCCCGCTCCCTGCGCAATCCCAACGAACTCATCGAAGAAGAATCCACCTTCGGTGAACACCTGGCCGACGCGGTAGCCCGCTTCGGCGGATCGTGGGCCTTCATTATTGCGTTCGCCCTCGCCATCATCACGTATTCCGCCATCAACGTCGTACTAGGCAAAGCGGCCTGGGATCCGTACCCCTTCATCCTGCTTAATTTATTTTTATCGATGCTGGCCTCCATTCAAGCGCCCGTAATCATGATGAGCCAGAATCGCCAGGACACCAAAGACCGCCTGCGCGGCGAACTGGACTATGAAGTCAATCGCCGCGCCGAGTCCGAAATCCAGAGCCTCTCGCGGAAACTGAATTTGCTCGGAGACAAGATGAACGACATCGAGGATTTGCTGCGCCAGCCGCGCTAGAATCCGTGTATGGCGAACGATAAAGCTCTGCGTCAAGAGCTCCTGAAGCTGCTCGGGGGCAACGGAGCCCACGTAGGTTTCGATACCGCAGTGAAGCAAGCGTCCGTCAACGTGCGCGGCAAGCGACCCAAAGGAGGCTCTCATTCTCCCTGGGAAATCCTGGAACACATGCGCATTGCCCAGTGGGATATCCTCGAATTCAGCCGCGACCCAAACCACGTTTCGCCTGAGTGGCCGACAGGCTACTGGCCTAAGTCCTCTGCGCCGCCAACAAAGACCGCCTGGACCCGAGCCGTTCGCGCCTTCCGCTCCGATCACGCCGCCATATGCGCTCTCGTTGCCGATGCATCCACCGACCTGTACTCCCCGATCCCTCACGGCAACGGCCAAACGATCCTGCGCGAAGCCCTGCTGGTGGCCGACCATAACGCCTATCACCTCGGAGCCTTGGTAACAACCCTGCAACTTCTAGGCGCTTGGAAATAGCCGTTACAATTGGCAGCCGCCAGCACGAGAGGTACTGTCATCACTTAATGCCCGCTTCTAGGCTTGACGCCCTTCTGCGGCTTTTGCATCAAAAACGCTGCCGGAGCCATCAGCAGACAAATCATTGAAAAAATAAAAATCGCGTCGATATAGCCCAATAACGCAGCCTGCCGCTGCATCGAGCCGTAAATCATCTGTTGCGCCATCGTTGTCGCCCGATTCACATCAGCACCCAAAGTCTGGAAAGTCGCGGTAAGCCCCGCCACGCTTTGTTGAAAAGTCGCATCGTACTGGCTGGTGTGCGAAGCCAGCACCGTTTGATGATATTGCGCGCGCCGCGACACTATCACCGAAATGGCCGAAATCCCCAAGCTGCCGCCCAAGTTGCGCGCCAGATTCGTCATGCCGCTGACGTTGTTATTCTTCTCCTGCGGAATTCCCACATAGCACAGCGTCTGGATTGGCACAAACAAGAATCCCATGCCAACCGCTTGATAAATGCGATACATCATGGCCGTCTTGAAATCGATGTCCAGCGTCCAAGTCGTCATATAGAGTAGAGCGATGCCCGTGCTGGCAAAGCCAAACACAATCAACCAGCGGCCGTCCATTTTGCCCAGCAGCCGTCCGATTAATGGCATTGTCGCGATGATCACCAGCCCGCCGGGAGACAGAACCATGCCAGCCTGCTGCGCCGTGTAACCCATCAATGTTTGCAGCAGTTGCGGGATCAACACCGTAGCCCCGTAAAGAGCCGCGCCCAGCATGAACATCATCATGCACGCCACTGAAAAATTCCTGCTCTTAAAAAGCCGGATGTCGAGCACCGGATTTGGATGATGATATTCCCAAATAATCGCCGCGACCAGCGTAATCGCCGCGATGGCCAGGAAGCTGACGATGAA